>JAVYML010000001.1:300000-460251 GCA_038736355.1 Candidatus Hadarchaeales archaeon | reverse complement strand
TGGGTGGGAAGTCCTTTGGCTTCAGCCACTCTATCGTGGGATCGAAGAGCCACTTCAGCCTCGGCACTTCGTCGTAGGGTGGGACCCTTCCCGTCTTGAAATCTATTCCTCCCTCCGCTTCCATGAGTTCTCTAAAGGGCTTTAGAGAAGGATCTTTGATGATGGTGTCCGGATTTTCAACCATCTGGGCGTCCCATATAGTGGTTTCAGTGTAGAGGGGAGCGGGCATGGCTGTAAGCAGGGCTCTGGGGGGAGGTATTCCTTCATCGAAGGGTTCGGCAAACCCTTTGAACATCTTTCCTTCCAAGAAGAGTTTTAAGATGGAGTGAAGAAGGGGGGTCTTCTTCGGAGGGGTGACTATTTTGTTGATGGCATCGCAGAGAAGTCCTTTGGGTCCCTGCAGGAAAAGCTCTGCCATGGCCCTAACACACCCTTCCTTGGTCAGCTTCATGGCGCTTTCAAAGCCCGGCGGGGCTGGATACTGGATATAGTATTGGAGGGGGTGGCCAAAGAGTCTGGTGTTGTTGACGGCCATCCAGGGATCCCCCCAGAAACCCGAAACACTCCAGAAATTCAACTGGGTCCCCACTCCCCAATGGCCCGGAGAGATGGAGAGATAGAGATTGGCATGTATCCACTTTCTGAACATTTCTTGTCTTAGATCCATCATGATTTCCCTAGCCGGGCGTACCCATTCCTCCAACACATAAGGCATATGCTTGGGAAGCTCCCTTACCTTCACTCCGGTGACGGGATCTCGTATGTTGAGCTGATAAGTCAAATCCTTAGGTGCAGCCACGCTCTCGCTAGGAGTGAGAAGCCTTTCACGGTCATCCTCGTCAAAGTGCTGGGCAATTTCTTCACTAGTTCCCACCAACCAGTATTGGGTGGGTATTCCCTTCTCGTTATGAAAACCTTCTATCCAATCGAATTCCCCTTTCCAGTAGTCCACATGTAGCCAGAGGGTGGTGGCATACTCACCGTACAAATACCTCATGCTGGCGAAGCCCAGATCGGGTCTCACCAGATAGGCTGGGGGCTGGGCCAGATGACAAAGCCATTTGGCTTCGATGGCCTCCTCGGGTGGGAGGTTTCTGGAAAGGGCTTCCTTGCATAGGGAAATGGCGTAGAAGTTGCGATGAGCCCACTCTACGAACTCCTCATATTCCAGCCTATGCCAAGTCTTCAGGTCTAATCCTCCCCTCTCCCTGATCCAAATCACGATCCAGGGATCTACGCAGAAACCTTCGGGGGCCAGGTGCTCATGTCCGGGAGGATACACATCCCTGAACTTCTTGATAATGTCTTCCCTCATGGAGAGGATGGGTTGAACCCTTTGCTTGAAGTCCTCGAAAGCCTCCCTGCTCAGGATCTTTCTCACGCCTTCCAGATGCTCCGACATCATCTCCTCCTCCTGGTCATCCTTTGAATGAACTCTTGGAGTCTATCCCTGGGAATGAGAGGAACGAACTCCACTTCCCTAACCCTCTTGAAGGGGGCGAGCTTTTCCTCCACCCATCTCATGAGTTCTCCCGCCGTGACCCTCATTCCTGGTTTCAAGACCACAAAAGCCACCGGAATTTCACCACCCGCCAGTCCCGGTTTTCCTGCCACCACCGCATCCAGAACGGCTTCATGTTCTTTGAGCACCCCCTCCACTTCTTCTGGGGAAATACCGAAACCCCTGAACTTGATCATCCTCTTCTTCCTTCCCACCAGCTCCAAGTTTCCTAGGGCATCCATCCTAGCCAGATCACCCGTGTAGAGCCAGCCGTCCCTCAATACCTTGGCAGTTTCTTCCGGTCGGTTCCAGTATCCTTTCATCACTTGCGGACCCCTTACTATCAGTTCTCCCACTTCCCCGGGCTTTACTTCCCTTCCCTGCTCGTCCACCACCTTCTCCTCCATTCCCGTAGCTGGCCCTAGAGAGCCCGAGGGAGCTTCCCCAACCTTGGGAAGATTCACGAAACCTGAGGCTTCCGCAAGCCCATAGGAGTTGATTACGGGGACTCCGGTGAGGGAATGGAATTCCTCAGCCACTTCCTTGTTGTAAGCCTCTTCCACGTTGCAGACGAAGCGGAGGGAGGAAAGGTCATACCTTGTGATCACGTTGGGAAGATCCGTTAGGAGCATGATGTTGCTCATGGGGAGAAGAACCTTGGAAACCCACAGCTGTTCTACATGGGAAAGGAAAACTTCGATATCAAAGCTCTTCTCCAACACTACGGAGTTGCCCAGGTAGAGGGAGAGGAAAAGTTCGTCAAGGCTGAAGATGGAATACATGAGGTGAATGAGGGCGACCCTATCATCAGGTTTACCGAAGGAGAGCTCTGGAGAGGCCAGACGCTTGATCACGGAAAGGAGGTTGTTGTGGGTGAGCACGGCTCCAAGATATCCCTTCTCCCTGGCAGCATACATCAAAATGGCAGGATCGTCCGGAGAGATGTTTACGGGAGGCGGAGGAGAGGTTTTCTGGAGTTCTTGAAGGGTAATTGTTCCAAGATCTCCACTTATGGAAATAAGATGCTTTAATTCCGGCAGTTCTTCTCTCACGTTCAGTAACACACTCGAAGTGGCTTCTTCGAAGAAGATTGCCTTGGCGCCCGAATCGGCTAAAAGATTGCGAACTTCCCTTTCCCTGAAGGCAGGGTCAATGGGTACTGCAATTGCACCCGCTTTTAGGATTCCTAAGAGGGCATAAACGAATTCCGGTCTGTTCCAAAGGTATAGGGCTACCCTATCACCCTTTCCTATTCCCAGCTCCGCCAGACCCGAGGCTATCTTGTCGGATTCCTTGTCCAGTTGCTGAAAAGTGAAAAGGGAAGGATAAAGGAGGAAGGGTTTTTCCTTGAATTCTTCCGCCGCCCTTTTTGGAAGCTGGGAGAGAGTCTGGACTTCCATTTGCATTCTATTTTCTCGTGCGTAATTTAAAGGTTGTGGACACTAAGGGTTTTCCTACCTCCGTAAGGCCTCCACGATCGTGAGTTTGGAAGCCTTGTAAGAGGGGTAAAGACCTCCGGAGATGGCGGCGACGAAGGCCAAGAGGGAAGCGTGGAGGATAGCTTGTAAAGGTAAGACCATCTCAACGGTGAAACCGGCGAAGGACATGGAAGAGGTCACACCCTTGAGGAGGATGGGACCGCAGACCAATCCTATGACTAAACCCACCAGCCCCACTGCCACGGCTTCCCCCAGGAACATCAGAAGGACTTGGGAACCGCTCATTCCTTGGGAGCGGAGGATTCCTATCTCCCTCCTTCTTTCCGTCACGTTCATGAGCATCACCACCGCGATGGCTATCGCTCCTATTAGGACGGAGAAGTAAAGGACGGCAAAGAGGATGTTGAATACCCTGTCTATGCTTTCCCTGGCGTATTCCAGGATTTCCTCTTGGGTAATGGAATGGGTGGAAAAGCCACAATTTGGATACTGACGGTCGATTCTCTCCCTTATTTCAGAAGGGTTGAAACCCTCCTTCACGTTCACGAGGAAACCCCAAGCCCTACCCTTGCCCCAAACGGGATAGAAATACTCGTCCTGGGCGAGGAAGCTGATCACCGCTGACTCGGAGAGGGGATGACTTCCTATCCAAACATGCTCCAGCACCGCTCCGGTGAAGATGCCCACCACCCTGAAGTTTTCTTTCCCAGGTACCATCCCCCTTTCCGTGAGTCTCCAGGTTTCCAGTGTTAGGTAGTCTCCAGCTCTTACACCCAGCTTTTCCGCCAGATGCTTGGGAAGGAGCAGGGTCTTGGGATCCTGGGAAAGCTGAAGGTAGGCTTCCTCGGGGGGGAGACCCGGGGGATCCACAAAATCCTGTTTTATCACCTTGGGTAGGAGTTGCGGATCCACCACGAAGACTCCTATGGACCTACTGGAGGGCTCCAAACATTTGGTTCCTGGATAAACTATGCTTACTGGGACAGCTTCCTTTACCCCTTCTATCCCCCTAAGGTTTTCCACGAATTCCACGGGGAGATTCTTTTCAGAAATCAGGATTAGGTCAGCACCCAAGGACTCCTTCACACTTTCTTCCATCGCTTCTCTAATCCCAGTTTTAAGACCGCCCAGCATCACCACGAAGCTGAGACTCATCCCCACGATCCCAAAGCACACCGCCGTTCGTAGGATTTTCCTTCCCAAGTTTTTCGAAACCAACCTTCCCATCCCCCCAAAACCGGACAGGTGGAGGGAGGAGAAACTCAGGAAAAGGGCAGCTAGGATGATGGCACCCACCGCCATGATGAAGAAATCCAGTCCAGGAGTGGGTGAGGGGAGCAGACCTAGTTGGAGGGAAGAACCTAGAGAGAAAAGGGAGAGTCCAGCCAGTAACAACCTCCCCTGTTTCACCCCTTCCCTTCTCATCTCGGGACGGAGGGCTTGGTCCACCGTCACCCTGCAAGCTGCGAGGGATGGGTAGAAGGCTCCACCCAGTACCGCGAGCATCCCAGCCAGAATCCCTTGAAGAAGGGTTTTGATGGAGGGAGTGAAGTAGAGTTTCCCACCCATGCCCTCCACCCCCACGAAGAGGAGGAGGAAACCTCTTCCCAGCAGAAGGCCCAGAAGGATTCCCAAGGAGACTCCCAGAATTCCCAGCAGGAAGCTCTCTGCGAAGAAGACGGAAAAGATTTGGGGACTGGAGGCCCCCACCGACCGGAGGATGCCTATTTCACTAATTCTCTCCCTCACGGTGATGAACATGGTGTTGAACACCAAGAAGAGACAAACGACAAGTGAGACTACTACCATCGCATCGAGTCCCTGTCTGAAGCTGGCTGTTTGCCTTTTCATCACCTCTATCGCCTCTATCTTTGGAGCATGGATTTCGAACTCCGTACCAAAAACTTCCTCCAGTTCATCCCTTACCTTTCGGGTATCCTCCACGCGCTCGAGTTTGATCCAAAGAGAAGAGAGTTTTCCCTCCATACCCGAAAGTTCCTGCAATTTTTCCAAGCAGATGAAGAAATACTTCTGGTTGAACTCCACCCTTTCCTTCGGTTCGTAGATGCCTGAGACCCTGAGGTAATGGAGGGTACCATTCTCGGCCAAGCTCTTTACGAAACTCACGGGGAACCAATCACCTATCCTCAATCCGTAGTTCTCCGCCAGTGCCTTCGTGATCACCACATTTTCCCCTTTTAATTCCCCTCCTCCAGAGATGGTTTCCAACAGGCTCGTGTAGTAATATTCGGAGGGATCCACTCCCCTGGCCCCCACCACTTCTCCCGGATTTCCCTCGATGAAGGCCGCCAGATAAAGAACCTTAGCCACTTCTTTTATGCCCTCCACCCTTTCCAAGAGGATAAGGTTATCCTGATCGAAGGGTGAGGGCGAGCCATAAGTCACGATGAGGTCGGTTTCGCCCCACCCCCTTTCCAGGTACTCCTTAAAGGCTTCAAGAGCGCTTCCCGTGGCCAGGTTCACCCCTATGAAGAGGGAGACGCTTACCGCTACCGCCAGGGCAGTCAACAGATTCCTGGTTTTCCTTCTGGGAAAGCTGCGGAAGGGGATCTTGAGGAGGGACAAATCATTTCCCCCTGTTTCTCATCTCCCCCACGATCCTTCCATCCCTTATCTTCAGCGTTCTATCCGCCATGCCAGCTACCACGGGATCGTGGGTTACCACGATTACCGCCACTCCTTCTTCCTTCGCCGCTTTTCTGAGGGCCTCTACCACTTCCTTTCCCGTTTTCGTGTCTAGATCTCCGGTGGGTTCGTCGGCCAAGAGAATGGAGGGGTGGTTGGCGAGAGCCCTAGCAATGGCCACCCTCTGCTGTTCTCCCCCGCTGAGCTCGTCGGGACGATGGTGGGCCCTGTGGGAGAGGCCCACCAGCTCCAGAAGTTCTTCCGTTCTCCTCCTCCTTTCCTCCTTCGGTTTTCCAGAAATGAGCATGGGGAGTTCCACGTTTTCAAAGGCCGTGAGGACGGGGATGAGGTTGTAAAATTGGAATACAAAGCCTATCTTTTCCCTCCTGAGACGGGTCAATTCCTTTTCACTCATCTTGGTCAAATCCTGTCCATCGATGTAGATCCTTCCACTGGTTGGACGATCGAAGGTGCCTATGAGGTTGAGGAGGGTAGTTTTTCCCGAGCCGGAGGGTCCCATGATGGCAGTCATTTCCCCCCTGAAGAACTTCACCGTTACCCCCCTCAGGGCCGGTACCCTCACTTTGCCAAGCTGATAGACCTTCTTCAGGTTCTTGGTTTCAACCGCTGGTGAAGCAAACTCATTTCCTTTGACCATATTTTTCCCAGTATACGAACTCTGAAAGTTCTTTCCGACGGGGGGCCTTGGGTTCCTCGGCTGGGTAGCCTATGGGAACGAGTTCCACCACCCTCACTCCCTCGGGCACTCCGAGCAATTTCTCCACGGCCACACTGTCGAAGTACCCCACGTGCACGGTTCCCAAGCCCAATGCATGGGCGGCGAGGCACAGGTTCTGGAGGGCGAGGGCCACATCGAAGAGATAGAAATCGCCTTTGTCTGTTACGGGTTTTCCCTTGTAAAAGCCCGAGACTCCCGTTCTCCCGCAGGCCACAAGGACCACGGGCGCCGTTCTTACGGCTTCTCTAGCAGGGTTTCCGGGTGGAAGGGTTTCCGAGAGCTTTTCCTTAGTGGAGGGCTCCTTCACCACGATGAATTCCCAACATTGGGTGTTGGCCCAAGAAGGTGCCCAACGGGCTGCCTCCAGAAGTTCCCTCAGCTTCTCCTCTTCCACTTCCTTTGGGAGGTATTTCCGTATGGACCTTCTTTCCTTTATGGCTTTTAGTACATCCACGTTGGCAATAGCCCCGGCCTCCTTTTAACTTTACCGCCCTTTGGAAAGTTAAAAAAAGAAAGGAAAGGGAAAGGTTCTACCTCCCCTTCCACTGGGGTTCCCTCTTCTCGAGGAAGGCCATCAGCCCCTCTTGGAAGTCTTCGGTCTGGGTGAGGAAGTTCAGCGCTTCTTCTTCCAGTTTCAGTGCGGATTTCAAGTCCATTTCGATTCCCTTGTTCATCACTTCCTTGATCTTCTTCACGGCCAACGGGGCCTTCTTCGCCAAGTCTTTGGCGAACTCCATCACCGTTTCTTCAAGTTTCTCCATCGGAACACAGACATCCACCATGCCCAGGCGCTCGGCTTCTTTACCGCTCACCGTTTTTCCGGTGAGGATTAGCATCTTCGCCTTGGGAAGACCGATCCTCCTGGGAAGCCTTTGGGTTCCCCCCCACCCAGGAAGGAAGCCCCTTAGGACCTCGGGTTGTCCCAGCTCCGAATTCTCCGAAGCGAAGATGAAATCGCAGGCTAGGGCAAGTTCATTTCCTCCTCCCAGGGCGTATCCGTTGACCATGGCTATCACCGGCTTTTCGTAGTCTTGGATGTAGTCGGTCAGGGAGAAGGGAAGGGGTGCGGCTTCGGACATGTCCCATCCGGCCGAGAACACGTATCTTATTTCCGTCTTCCCTTCTTTTTCCCTTATCCTGGGAGCCCCCGTTATCACCACCACTTTCACGCTGTCGTCCTTTTTTATTTCCTCCATGGCATCCCTTAGTTCCGTAGCGAGGGTAGGATTGATGGCGTTCATCCTGTCCGGTCGGTTCAGAGTAATCTTAGCAACCCCGTCCTTCTTTTCTACTATAATGGTTTGGTAAGCCAAGTTTTCACCTCCCTCCTTTTTACTCTTCTTATTTAATCCTACCGTAGGTTCACCCAAATCGTTCGTCTCCCCGCCCGGCGCATAATCCTAAAAACCGAAAGGGGGAGTATGGTGGGGGCCCGTGGCCAAGTCAGGATAAGGCAGCAGCCTCCTAAGCTGCAAATCGTGGGTTCAAATCCCACCGGGCCCGCCATCCGATCCCCCTGCTTTTTTTAGTAGTTGGGGAGAGGAGAGGAGATGGAGAGATACAGCAGGCAGATGATGATTCCAGGGTTTGGAAAAAGGGCGCAGGAGAAACTGGGAAAGGCACACGTAATAGTGGTGGGTTTGGGAGGATTGGGCTGTCCCTCCTCCCTATATTTGGCGGCGGCAGGTGTGGGAAGGATTACGCTGGTGGATGCGGAGAGGGTGGAGGAGAGCAACCTGAACAGGCAGGTTCTACATTGGACGAGGGATGTGGGAAGATCAAAGGCAGGATCGGCGGCGGAAAAACTCAGGGAGCTGAATCCGAGCGTGGGCGTGGAGGTAGTGGAAGAGAAGCTGGGGGAGGAAAATGTGGGAGAGATCCTGAAAGGGGATGTGGTGGTTGATGGTCTGGACAACTACGAGACCAGATATCTTGTGAACTCCCATTGCGTGAAGAAGGGGATTCCCTTTGTACATGCGGCGGTGGAGGGTTTCATAGGACAGCTCCTGACCGTAGTTCCGGGGAAGGGGCCTTGTCTTCGCTGTGTGATCCCGGAGCCTCCTCCCCCCAAACCCCTCTTTCCAGTGCTCGGTCCCGTCCCCGGAGTGATGGGATGCTTACAGGCTTTGGAGGTCATCAAACTCCTCACCGGACTGGGAAAGCCCCTCGTGGGCAGGCTCCTGCTTTTCGAGGGAAAGGGCATGACCTTTGAGGAGGTGGAGGTCAAAAGGAATCCCAACTGTCCAGTTTGCGGTGAGGGGCATGGTGGACGTAGGTCTCCACAAAAAAGGTGAAGTGAGTCTTGAGCTCCTCCTGCGCAGGATGAGAAAGAAATGGAAAGGAAGGGCAGGGGCCTTCACCTGCTTCGTGGGCATGGTGAGGGGGAGGTCGGAAGGGGGAAGGAGGGTGAAGTACCTCCATTACGAGAGTGCTGAGAAGGAGGCCCTGGACACCCTCAGGAGAATAGCGAAGGAAGGGGAAGGGAAAGAGGGGATTTTGGAGGTATCCATTCACCATGTGGTGGGGGATTTGAAACCGGGGGAGGAGGCCCTTTACGTGGTCATAGCTTCAAGGCACAGGAAGGAGGCCTTCTCCCTCCTTCCGAGGTTGATGGACAGGCTGAAGAGTGAAGTACCCATCTGGAAGAAGGAAGTCTACGGAAGGGAGGGAAGGTGGATAGAGGGTTAGAAGTCTAGGCCCTCCTGAAGCCCCTTTCCGTCCTAACCACTTCTCCTCTCTCCTCCATCCTCCTGAGGTGTTTTTCCACCATCATCCGCTCGAAGAGCCTGTAGAAGACCTGTGGCTCTGGAAACCTCCCATAGATGAGGGCCGCATCCACGATTTCCTTGAGGGTTCTCTCCTCCTCCAGGAAAGCGAGCAGTCTTTTCTCTCTCTCCTCGATCTTCTTCCCGTACTCCTCCAGCTTCTCCCTTATCTCTTCCCTCCCCCTCACCACTCCTTTGTGGCTGGTCACCGCCACCTCGGTTGGGAATTCCTTCACCCTCTTCAGGGAGGAAAGGAACTGATCGATGTCTGAGTCCACACACCCGTACCACGGACCGAAGGAAGTTAGGTCTATGTCGGCCAGGAAGAGCAGCCTCTCCGAAGGGATCCAGAAGCAACAGTGACCCGACGAATGACCGGGTGTGTGCAGGACTTCCACTTCCAGTCCCCCCAGATCCAACACCTCCCCACCTTCCAGCTCCACGTCCACCCTTGAGTCCCTGAGGTCGAACATACCGATGAGGAATTCCATCATGCCATTTCCTATTTCCTCGTTGGGGCAGCCATAGAGGGCTTCCAACCTCTTCACCGACCTAACGGCAGGGGCGTCCTCCCTATGGCAGAGGACCTTGGCCCCCTCGAAAAGACGGTTCTGGCAGAAGTGGTCCTCGTGTCCATGGCTTACCAGTAGAAGATCAACCTTCTCTTCCTTGGCCAGCTCCCTCGCCTTCTCCGGCCCTATTCCGGTGTCTATCAGAGCCGTGAGGTTCCTCCCCTTCAGGAGGAGGGAATTGGAGAAGGGATATCTTCCCCGGTTCTCCCCCTCCACGAAGTAAATCCCGGGCGCTAGCTCCTCCAGCATCCTCTCCTTAAGGAGGACGTACCCCTTAAGTTTTGGGAGATGGGGACTCGAGGAAGATTTTCCCCAGGATTTCCCCCTTCCAGTCTCTGTGTTTGAAGAGCTCCTTGAAAGCCGGAAAGCTCCTCACGAATTTTTTAACATCCTTCCACTGGGGCCAGAACTCGGAGAGGGGTACACATTCCCAGTCAGGGTAATGCATGGTGCTGATGAAGAGGCACATCTCCTCGTAGTAGCCCACGTTGGGATGTGCACACTCCACCACCACGAGGGACATGGTTTCGAGGTCTACTCTCGTGGCCCTCCAGAGGTATTCGTCCCCGCTATCCAGTTCCTTGGCTTCGGCATGTAAGGGTGGTTCTACCCTCCTAATCCTTCCCTTCAGCAAGGGAGGCTCCTTCACGATCCGATCGTTCCGCAAGAACTATTTAAGGATGATCCCCAATTGGACCTCTCATTCCCGTGGTTGGCTGGCCGATGTACTCTCTGTGTAAGTGAAGAAAAGGGAGTTCACGCCCGCTGAAGTTTACGCGTTTGAAGACAAATTGGCAGACTTCCCCACGAACCATACCGATGAGGAATTCCATCATGCCATTTCCTATTTCCTCGTTGGGGCAGCCATAGAGGGCTTCCAACCTCTTCACCGACCTAACGGCAGGGGCGTCCTCCCTATGGCAGAGGACCTTGGCCCCCTCGAAAAGACGGTGTTAGTTCCTCTAGCATTTTTCTCTTAAGCCTAGTCTAGCCTTGGTTCAGCTTTCTCGTAGCGTGAAATTTTTCTGGAGATCTTCCTCGAGTTTCTAAAGCTTGCGAAAATTGGCATCGTCGTTGGTGGTCATGAGTTCTGCGAAGATTTAAGATCTTATTCCCTTTTTTCTAAGATGGAAGAGTATTTTTTCGTTGCAGTTTCGAACAAAGAAAATCTGGAATTATGCCTGGAATGGGCCATGGCTGGTTTCCCGGACACCATCAATGGAGTTTGGGCATATTGTGACATAAAACCAGGAGATTTTCTGACTTTCCTCTATGGGGCAAAAGCCTACAACCTTTACCGAGTGATCAGAAAGGAAGCAGTAAAGAATCCCCAAGTTCTTCCCCCGCCCTGGAAACCCATCTTCTTTCAAACCTCAGGTAAAGTTTGTCATTTTCCCTTCCGATTAGAACTGGAGCCGTTGAGGAGACTGGAGGAACCCTTGATCAGACATGAGTTCTCCTACATCGCGGAAAACCTTCTTCAGAGGGGTGGTTACTGGAAAACACATTTCCAAGCGGACCAAACTACTTTGCAACAAGTTTCAGGAATGGGAGAAGTTTGGAGAGACGAGGTGAGGAGGAGAGAGGGGATCTCACCGGACCTGTTTGAGCCTAGGTTCGTCAGGAGTAGAAAAAAGGTGGAAGGGGCCTATCCCCTACGTGAGGTCATAGTCCAGTCCGTTCTCCGCCACCACCTCCTCAGGCGAGAAGTTTTGAAGAAGTTACTCAATCTTCTTGGTGTTGAGGGGGTGGGGGAGCTGGAAGTGCTGGGAGAAAAGGCACTTTCTGAGGGATATGTGGATATCTTCATTAAAGAATCATATCCAAAGGGAAAGAAGGTGATGATTGCGATTGAAGTCAAGCTTGGCTCTGCGGAAAGAAGCGATATCGAGCAGCTCGAGAGATATGTGGAAGAATTAGGGGAAGAATGTAAGGCAGGTGTTCTACTGGCCGAAAGGGTACCAAAGCATGTGAGCCCGCCAGAAAGAATTCATCTGATTCCTTATTCTTTCGCCATCGATCTTTCTTCGCCCCATACCTTTGAGGAATTGCTGAAAGGAGTAAAACT
The DNA here is from genome assembly GCA_038736355.1 of Candidatus Hadarchaeales archaeon. Taxonomy (NCBI): domain Archaea; kingdom Methanobacteriati; phylum Hadarchaeota (SeqCode); class Hadarchaeia (SeqCode); order Hadarchaeales (SeqCode); species Hadarchaeales archaeon (SeqCode). Next base: position 448,521 of record JAVYML010000001.1, on the reverse strand, counting down.
AGAGCTCTAAAGTGTGATGACCCAGCGGTATCCACAGCTCAAGCACTTAACATCCCCAAAGCCTCTTTTCACCGGTTTGACTTTCTCGGAACCACACATGGGACATCTGAGTTTTCTCATCCAAGGGATGGGGCCGTCAGCTTTTTTAAAAAGAGAATGTCCCCTCTTTTTCTTCCTAAAATCCGAAAATGGTGCTTCCTCCATGTTTTTAAACCCTTGGGGAGTAAGAGAAAAAGTCTGAGAAAATGGGTCTAGAGCAGAAAGGGGTAGAGCCCCTCGTGATGAAGCTCTTGGCCGGAGTGGTCTTCTTCGGCCTGGCCCTCACCATAGGTGTGGCCCTCTACACCCAGCTTGGGAAGGGCGTGACCTCTTCCACCGCCTTCCATCTCTCCGTCGAACCCTCTTCCCTTAGGATCGGGATTCCCGAGAACGGGGAGAACCAGGTGACAGTTAGGGTGTCCATCACTAGGATAGCGGGTTACGACCGCTTGGTCCAGCTCTCCGCTTCCCCCTCCCTCGGGGGAGTTTCCCTCCAGTTCAACCCATCCTCTGGAACACCCGATTTTTACTCCACTCTGGTGATCAGGGTGACCCCTTCCGCCTCACCCACCACCATTTCCCTAACCGTGAAGGCAAAGGGAGAGGATGGAACCGAGCGTTCCTGCCCCCTCGAGCTGAAGCTGGAATGACATGGAAGTTCTGAAGCTGGTTGCGCTGGTCCTCCTCTCCTCCTTCGTATTGCTGGTTCTTTTCTTGGGGATTGAGCTCCTCACTTCCCTTTCCTCTGAGGCCAAAGCGGAAAAGGCCCTCCTTTCCCTTCGAGAGGCCCTGGGGGTCCTTGGAACCACGGGAAATCCCCAGACGGTGGTCCTGGATCTCCCCGAGGATCAGGAACTGATCTTCGAGGGAAAGGAGGTCAGGCTGGCTGGGAAGAGGCTGGAGCTTGAGTACCCCATCAGGACTCCAGAATCCTTCAGGGGAAGGCTCAGGCTGGAGCTGAGGTTGGAGAAGGGACCTTCGGGCTGGGAAATGGTGGTGAGGGAAGTATGAACCCCAAGCTCCTCAGGGTGCTCTTCGCCTTCCTCTTTTTCCTCTCCTTTTCTTTCCTCCTGGGCTCTTCATACCTGAGGGTAAAAGAACTGGCAGGAATGGAAGTCCTGGCCGATTCTTCCTGTTCTCTCCTCATCCGCCTTTGCGCGGAGGAGCTTTCCTCCGGAAAGCCCTATGTGGTGGATCCCTCCTCCCTTTCCTCCCTGGAGTTCAGGAGGAAGGTGGGAGAAAGGGAGGTGGAGTTTAGGATTTGGGCGGAGGATTTGAGGGGGAGGAAGTGGGGTCCCTTTGGTCCCCTTCCTCCAGAGGGTAAACGGAAGTGTTCCCTCCTCGCCCCCGTTTCCTTGCTTGAGAACTTTCCCCAGCCCGGAAGGTTGGGGCTGGAGGTCTGGTGGGCATGAAGGGGGTGGCCGATCTCCTCGCCATCGCTTCCATGTTTTTCCTCCTCCTCACGGCCTCCAGTATCCTTTATCTCTCCCTTTCCTCCTTCGGTCTCTCCCCCCACAGGTACATGGAGCTCAAGGCGGAGCAACTCTACCGTACTCTGGAATCCTCTGAGGTGGTTCCCGGAGTAGGTTACTTGAGGGCGGTGGCCGAGATCCTTCTCCTAGACGATCCCACCGTTCCCGAAAACGAGCTTCCCCTCTCCGAAGTGCTCGAGTTTCTCTGTCCCGAGAATTTGGGAGCCTTCCTGGAGATGAGGACGGAGAATGCGTTCAAAAGGGTGGAGGTGGGGAGGGGAGAGAGGGTCTTGGCCACCAGAAGGGGGGCCCTCACCTTGGCCACCACGGGGGGTCTCGTGATGGTGAGGGTGGAGGTGGGCCTGCTTGGACCATAGGGGTGCGGCGGAGACGGTGGCGGTTTTCGCACTTTTCCTGATCCTTTGTTCTTGGGCTGCCCTTTGGACCTTCAACCGTCTCTGGGAAGAGGAAGTGGGTACATCGAGGATCCTTCTCGCCTCCGACTTCACCCGTGCTGTTTCGTTGAGTGTGAAGGGGGAGTTGGAGGGCCTGTTGGAGGATACCCTTCCCCTGGCGATGTATGAGGCGGGAAGAAGGGGGGGAGGGGAAGAGGAAGTGGAGAAAAAGGTCCTCTCCCTCCTCAACGCCAGGATTTTGGAGGGTTGGATGTATCCGAGCGTCGAAGTAAAAGTGCCGGTGGTGGAGAACCTCCTCTTCCTCTGGAGGCCAGATGGTAGCTTGGAGGTGAGGGGATGGTTGCCAGCCTCCTTTGAGCATTCTGGCGGTTGTAAGCTCTTCGGTCTGGAGCTGAGGGTGGAGGCAAGGGAGCGTTTCCTCCGCCTCAAACATCTGGCTTCCATCCCTCTGGGAAAGTCGGTGGAGGAACTGAATTCCCTTTTCTCCCAGGAGGGAATTCTCTTCGAGGAGGAGAACGGAAGGTTGAAACTGACGGATTACCAAGCGGGGAGAAGGGTGGTCGTGGAATGAGGATACTGGTGACGGGAGGGGCTGGTTTCATAGGTTCCCACACGGTGGATCTCCTTCTCTCCCAGGGGTACGAAGTGACGGTACTGGACGATTTCTCTTCCGGAAAAAGGGAAAATTTGGCAGTCCATCTGGAAAAACCTTCTTTCAAGCTGGTAAGGGGGGACATCAGGGATTCGGAGGCGGTGGGGAAGGCAATGGAGGGTGTGGAGGCGGTGATCCATGAGGCCGCACTGGTCAGCGTTCCCCTTTCCTTCGAGAGACCGGAAAGGGTAAGGGAAATAAACGTGATGGGTACCCTCCATCTTTTGGAAGCTTGCGCGAGGAAGGGGGTGAGGAGGTTCATTTATGCCTCCTCCGCCTCGGTTTATGGGGAGCCCAAACATCTACCCGTGGCTGAAGACCATCCCCCTTCCCCCCTTTCACCCTATGCCGAGTCCAAGCTAAGGGCGGAATGGGAGTGTCTGAGGTTCTTCAGGGAGAGGGGTCTGGAGACGGTCTGTCTCAGGTACTTCAACGTTTATGGCCCCAGGCAAGGAGGGGGAGAGTATGCTGGGGTGATCGTGAGATTTTTGGAAAGATTGAAAAAGGATCTTCCCCCCCTCATCCATGGAACCGGGGAGCAGACGAGGGATTTCGTGTATGTGGGGGATGTGGCACGGGCCAACCTCCTTGCCCTTACCTCCCCAAGGGCGCCTGGTCAGGTGCTGAACATAGGAACGGGAAGGGAGACCAGCATCCTGGAGCTGTGTTCCCTTTTGCTCAAGCTGACGGGAAAGGAGGGAATGAAGCCCATCCACGGTTCGCCGAGGAGGGGTGATATCAAGAGGAGTGTGGCGGATGTGAGGAAGGCAAAGGAAGTGCTGGGATTCGAAGCCAAAACCACCCTGGAGGAAGGATTGAAGGAAGTCTTACGCTTCTGGCACCGCTAAATTATAAAACGGTTCGTCAGAAGGTAAAGATGCGTGGTATTCAGGTAGGCATTTTCCTCGTTCTTTTGTTGGTGGGAACCCTTTCAGGATTTCTAATTTTCGGGAGATCTAAGGCCGGATCCAAGGCCTCCTTGCTTTTGGGAGGTGGAATTTGCATCTTCGATAACGGGGATGCCACGTTGCAGCTTTCCACAACGGCGGAAGGTTCCCTCCTGACTTTCTACCGCGAGTTTCAGGAAGAAGTGGGTGAAAAATTCGAGGAAATGCTTGTGGCGGGAATGCTGGAAGAATACGAAATGCTCACGGGGACGAAAGCTGCTCCCCTTCTCTCCAGGGTGGAAGGTGGAAAGGAAAATGGGTTGAGGATCTCAGTGGAGGGCTCGGTCGTGAGGGCTTCCAAGTTCAATCCTTCCGAGAATCTCTGGGAAGTGAAAGTGGGTCCCAAGAGGGGAGATAAAGGGGTGGGTTTCATCCTGGGGCAAATGATGTTCATGCAGCTCATGCTCAAGTCCATGCCTGAAAAGGGCCAAAGGGTGGAACGTGTCACCGTTCTACCCATAAAGTTGCCGGAACGGGCCATCTTGGTCAACGCTGGGGAGCTTTCCGGTAAGAAGTGGAGGGTGGATTTCGGGGGAGGGAATTACAGGGAAGCCCATCTCGACCTACAGGGCTCTGAGCTAAAGCTGACGGAGAAGGTGGTGGTAACGGAGAACCCGCCGGAAATCACTCCCGAACTCCTCCTTTCCCTGCAGGAGTACAGGAGCTTCACCGCCAAATACGTGCTGGCAGGAACGGAGGGAATTCCCCAAGTTGAGGAGGGTGAGGAAGAGGAAAGCGACTTCTATTGGAAAGAGGGTGCAAGGCTTTCTTTTCACTTCGCCCTACCCTTCTGCTTTTTCTCGGAGGAGGTTTCGGCAAAAGCCGATGTTGCAGGATCCGTGGGTTTGGGCTTGAATTGGGTGGTGGAATGGGACTTCGAGGAAGGAAAGCTACAGTTGTTCAGAGCTTACGCGGAAGTGGATCCTTCCCTCTCCCTCTCTTTGGATTGGAACATTCAAGGGAGGCTCTCCTATGATTGGAACAAAAAGGTGTACGAGTGGAATTATCTGATTTTCTGTGTGCTCTTCAACGTTCCAGTGGAAGTGAGTCTGAACGTGACCGTGAGCGGAGGCCTAGAGGTGGGAACGAGAGGAGATTTTTCCTTAAAGGCAAGCATGACTTCCTCCACCACCTTCAAGCTGGGAGTACAATGGACGAGGCAAAAAGGATGGGGTCCAGTGGCGGAAATCATACCCTCCTTCTCCCGTTCTGGTCCCTGCATGGAGGGACTGGCCTATGCCCAACCCTATCTGGACTTTGAAATGGGAGCATACTTCTATTCCATGGCAGGCCCCTACCTTTCCTTCAAACCCTTGCTGGAGCTGGATACCTGTAGCCTGGAGAACTGGTCGCTGAAAGCAGGGTTCGATGTGGACGGAGGGGTTTGTCTGGGGATTCTAACCGATTGGTTGGGTATCGGGGATTGGTCTACCACCCTTTACAGTTGGAGGACACCTTTAGTCACAGTTTCGGGTGAAGGGATACCCCCCTCCGGTCCGAATACCCCGCCGCGACTCTCCCAAAGAACAGGACCTCCCCCGCGCGTGGGATTGGATACCACCGTTGTCTACGAGGTGGTTTATTGGGATGAGGAAGGTGATCCCCCGAAGTACGTTAGGTGCTTCATCGATAACCGTCCCTTGGAGATGAGATGGGTGGAGGGGAACTACAAAACGGGTGCCCTTTATCGATACGAGTGGACCACCACTCATTCAGATTTGGGTCCCCATACCTATTACTTTGAGACCAGTGACTGGAGGGAAACGGCTAGATGGCCCGTTACGGGAGTGATTTCCTCCCCCACCGTCTTGGCGGAATTTTCCCTTCCACCCCGTTGGGTTTACAGGATTTTTGGCGTGATCGAGGAGGTGAGGGTGGCGGAGGAAGGCTCCCACTTCGTGGTCGTGGCCGATGAGGGGAGCAGGGCCCACCCCCTGTATTTCTTCTCCGTGGATGAGAATAGGCCCCTGTGGGTCAAGGATTTGATCGGATCGGCAGCGATCAGCAAGGAAGGCTCCTATGTTTTAGCCTCCGGTTTGCCCCATTTCAATCCCTATCTCTTCTTGCTGGATTCTTCTGGACGTGAATTGTGGAGGTGTGAGGTGGGTTATTATCCCTGTCCTGTGGCTCTCAGCAGCAACGGCACAACGGCGGCGGCCGTGGGAATGTCAGAGGGTGAGGCCACGCTTTACCTTTTCTCCCGTGACGGTACTCTCCTCTGGAAGCGGAAGCTGGGTCCCATGGGTAGTTCTAGGCCCCTGCTGAGACTCTCTCGGAACGGTAAGTACGTGGCGGTCTTTCTCCAGAACGAAGACCATCGGACCATCTTCTTCTTTTCCACGGACTCTCCCTCACCCCTCTGGACTTACGAGTTGGAGGGACTTGACACAGTTTTCTCCCTAGATCTGAGTTGGGATGGTACCTACTTGGCGGCAGGAGGTCGCAACTGGGTCCATCTCTTCTCTAGGTTGGAGAACGTTCCCTTCTGGAGTTACCGGACGGAGGGTTCAGTTCAAGATTTGAGCCTTGCAGGGGGATTCTTCTTGGCGGTGGGCGACATGTACGAGATAGTGACGGAGAGGAGGTTCGAGGGGAAGATTTACCTTCTACTCACCGAAAAGGGAACGCCAGAATGGATTCGTACCGTCGGTCCTGTAGCCTGTGTTTCCAGGGTTGCCGGATACCTCGTCGTGGGGGATATGGAAGGAAAAATCTACTCCTTTGACGAGAAGGGAAATCTTCTCTGGAAATATACCGTTTCTTCTCTCACCTCTCCCGATTCCATGGGAGTCTTTTCCGATGGAAGGGTAGTGGTAGGAGACTCGACTGGCGGAGTCTACTTCTTCGAGCCTTGAGCCTTCCGAGTAACAGGTTTTAAAGAGGGCGGGAGAAGGAAAAAGGATGCAGCTCTTCCTGGACACCGCCAAACTCTCCGAGATCAGGGAGGCGATGGATTGGGGGGTGGTGGATGGTATAACCACCAATCCCTCCCTCCTGAGGGCGGCGATGGAGGAGGAAAAATCGGAGTCCTTGGAGGCCCATGTGAGGGAGATCTGCAGGCTGGCTGGAAGGGGCAAACCAGTGAGTCTAGAGGTGATGGGGTTGAAGGCCGAAGAAATGGTGGAAGAGGCCAAGATCCTTTACCGGAAATTCAACCCGGTGGCAAGGAACGTGGTGATCAAGATTCCCGTGTGTACTTCTACAGGGGAGGGAAGAGTGGAAGAGGGATTGAGGGCCCTCAAGGAACTCTCGAGACTCAAGATACCCACCAACGCCACGCTCGTGATGACCCCAGAACAGGCTCTGCTGGCCGCCAAGGCAGGGGCCAAATACGTGAGTCCCTTCGCCGGAAGGATAGATGATCTCGTCAGGAGCAGGTTGGGCATACCCTTTGGGAAGTACGATTACTTCGATTTCAGCCTCCTGAGGGAGATAAGCAGGATCAGGCTGGAAGAAAGAGTGGGGGGAAGGCAGGAGGGTTTGGGCATGTTATACCAGGATGGGGAGCTGAGAGCCCTCATGGACCCGGGACAAAACGATGGAATCCTCAGCGGGGTGGAACTCGTAAGGATCACCGTGAAAATCCTGAGGTACTATAAGTTCAAGACGAAGATCATAGCTTCCAGCCTCAGGCATCCAAGACAGGTCCGTGAGGTGGCTGAGGCGGGAGCAGATGTGGCCACGGTACCCTTTTCCGTTTTGAGGGCCATGCTCAGGCACCCCAAGACGGAGGAGGGAATAAGACTCTTCTCCCAAGACGCGGAGAAGGCAGGTTATAGAGAGCTCTTTAGGTGAAGGAGTGAGAAGGCTTTTCTATCTCCCTCTCGCCCTCCCCCTCTTTCTCTTCCTAGTTTTCCTCGCCTTCCTCTTCCCCTTTCTGCTGGGGGAGGCCTTTCGCAAGCTGGGTTTGCCCCCCTTCGTGGCCCTCCAACTCCTCCTCCTTTCCCTCTTGGGGAGTGCGATCAACCTTCCGGTCAGGACCCTGAAATGGGAGGAGGAGGTGTTGAAAATAGAGGTGAGGGGAATTTACGGCTTTCTCTACCCCGTGCTGGTCACGGGAAGGGAGGAGAGGAAGACGGTGATCGCGGTGAACGTGGGAGGTGCCCTCCTTCCCCTTCTCCTCTCTTTCTTCCTCCTCCTAAGGTTCGGTTCCGAGCTCGGATGGAGAATTCCCCTGAGCGTGGGACTTGTGGCCCTTTTCTGCTGGAAGCTGGCCCGTCCCGTGAAGGGGGTGGGGATCGTGATGCCGGCTTTCCTTCCCCCCCTTTTCTCCGCCCTCGTGGCCCTTCTATTCGGTGGGGAAAACGCAGCCCCCTTAGCCTATCTCTCGGGAACCCTTGGTACGCTGGTAGGAGCGGACCTCATGAATTTGAACAAGGTGGAGAGGCTGGGAGCTCCGGTAGTCAGCATAGGTGGAGCGGGTACTTTCGACGGAATCTTCCTCACGGGGATTTTCTCGGTTCTGCTGGTTTAGTTTTTTAACCCAAAGCGGTAACATCTTTGGTGGACCAAATGGAGTACGTGGAAGTGGTGGTGGACCACGACCTTGAGGGTGTGACGCCTGAGATGATAGACTGGTGGTGGTACAACATAGATCCGGAGAGATACAAACTCTGGCATCCCAAAGACCATAAGAGTTTCAGATGGGAGGCCCATCCAAGGTTTGGTCACGAGCAGGCCATTCATGTGGCAGAGGAGGATATCGGGGAGGCGACGATGACGCTGCGCATTCGTTGGGAGGATCCAAAGAAGGTACCTATACCGATCACCATGCCGCACGCCATTGCAGCCAGCATCATAGGTGAAGATGGTGAGCCCATGGCATGGTTGGTGCATCAGTACGAAAGGACCCCTAAGGGAACGAGGATGCGGTCGACTTTTAGGCTGCCTCCTATCGTTCCGGAGGAATTCGCGAAGAACCTGTACAAGCACTGCAGGGAGGAGATGGGGAATCTACCGAGGTTCCTTCCGGAGCTGTACAGAAAAGAAACCGAAAAAACCTAATTCGTCCTTTTGGGTTCAAAGGGATCGGTTCATTTCCATCGGGTAAGGATTTCCTCCCTTCTGAAAGTTCTTTTTCCCAGCAGGAAAAGTCCAGATGCGGCGGAGGCCAGCAAGACCCCGAATCCGGCGAGGGCGAGCTTTCCCAGGGGTAGGATTCCCCCCATGCAGAGGAAGTAAAAGGCAAGAACGGGGAGGATGGCTACTCCCCCCAATTGCATGGATGCCCTCACGTCGCTTACCCTGGAGGAAATGAGTACCGACCAAGAAATGGAGAGGAGGGAAACCAGCGGGCAGTACACCAAAAGTACCACTGTGGAGAGGGGATTGGGGAGGAGGAGATGACCGAAGAGGGGGAAGGTGAGGAGGTCCACCACCAGCACGAATAGGAGGAAGGAGCCCCAGGTCACGAAAAGGGAAGGGAGGAAAGCCCCTAGAACCTTGCCCAGTAATAGCTCCAGATCGGTCAAGGGAGTTGCCAGCAGGGGTTCGAGCTGGCGGTTGACCTTTTCCCCCACGAAGGTATAGGAGGCTATCACCGAGGGTATGAAGGAGGGAAGAAACATGAACATCAGAATGGTGGTGTCCACCAATCCAGCCACCAATGCTTGCTTTGGTTCCATCCCTGGAGGGGCGAAGGGTGGTAGTTCATTTTCTGAAGGGGTTTCTCCCCCCAACACGGGATAGAGGGTGGTGAGGGGAACGAGGAGGGCAAAAATGAGTGGGATTCCAATGAATCCGTAGAGTACGTATTTGTGCTTTCTGGCGCTTTCCATGTCCTTACGTGCGACCTCCCAGACCCTTTCAAACCTCATCGCTTCTCACCAGTTTGAGGTAAACTTCCTCCAGCCCTCCAGAGATCGGTTTGACGTACTTTACCCTTCCACCCATCTTCACCAAAACCTCCACGATTTCTGGATTGGTTTTTTCCGGATTCTCCACTTCCACCAGCCACCTGTTTCCCTCTTTCCTCAGGCTCCTCACCCCTTCTATCTTCCTGAGGGCCTCCACCATCCTCCTGCTCATCCCTTCCACCTGGATTTCCACTTCTTTTTTCCCGAAGGTTCTTTCCAGTTCCCTAGGAGGACCAAAGGCCAGCATCCTATGGTTGAGGATGGCCACTCCATCGCAGAGTTCCTCCGCCTCGTGGAGGTTGTGGGTGCAGAGGAGGATGGTCCTTTTCTCTTTCCTGAGCTCCAGGATGAGGTCCCTCACCATCCTTGCCGCCTCCGGATCTAGGGCAGAAGTGGGCTCGTCTAGGAAAAGGACCTCGGGTTCGTGAATCATTGCCCTCGCGAGGGCGATCTTTTGCTGCATTCCCTTGGAAAAAGTAGCCACGGGATCTTCTCTTCTCTTCCAGAGACCGAAAATCCGCAGGAGCTCTTCGGCCCTTTTCCTAGCCTTTTCCTTCGGCATTCCATGCAACCTGGCATGGAACTCAAGGTTCCTCAGGGCGCTCAGTTCTCCGTAAAGACCCGGTACTTCGGGGAGGAGACCTATCCTTTCCCTTATCTCGAGGGAATCCTTTCCCACTTCATAGCCTACCACGAAGGCCTTTCCGGAAGTGGGTTTGAGAAGACAACAGAGCATCCTCACCGTGGTGGTCTTTCCAGCCCCGTTGGGCCCGAGTAGACCCACCACTTCCCCCTTTCTTACCTTTAGCGTGAGGTCCTCCACCGCCGGTAAACCGTTGAAGATTTTCGTTAGTCCAAAGGTTTCGATGGAATAATCCTTCATTCCCTTCCCTGCCTCTCGAAGAGTTCCCTCATCCTCTGGATGGTGTCCGCTTCCTGGGCCCTTTTGTCTTCCCTTATCCTCACGATCCTAGCCAGCCTGAGTGCCATGCCGCAGGGGTACCTTGGGCTTTTCTGTATTTCGTTGTAAGCCACCTCCACCACCACCTCCGGTCTGACCCAAATCCTCCTTCCCTCGGTGGAGGTTTCCAGGGCCTTCAGCCTCTCAGTCATTTCCGCAAGCTCCTCATCCGTCAACCCCTTGAAGGTCTTTCCCACTATCTCGAACTTCCCCTTTTCCCGATCCCAAGCGGCCAGGTAATAATCGGAAAGGTATTTGGCCCTCCTCCCATGTCCCCATTCCGCCCCCACGATCACCAAGTCCAAGGTCTCGGGAACGGGCTTGAACTTGAGCCAAAGTTTTCCCCTGGCCCCGGGCAGGTAGGGACTGTTCGGAAGCTTGGCCACTATCCCCTCGTGTCCTTCCTTTCTGGCCCTTTTCAGGAATTCCTCTGCCTCCTCCAGGCTCGAGGTGAGGATCCTTTCAGTTACTTTTCCCCCACAAACCTCTTCCAACCTCTCCCTCCTTTCCGAATAGGGAAGGTGGAGGAAGGTTTGACCGTTGAGATAGAGGAGATCGAAGAGCTGTAGCCTCACCGGTACCTCCTTCTTCTTCTCCTCCACTCCCCACTTCCTCCTGAACCTCCTGAGGAGGTACTGGAAGGGGAGGGGCTTCCCCTTCTCATCCACCGCTATGACCTCTCCATCCAGGATGACCCTGTCGACTTCAAGTCCTTTCACCTCCTCCACCACTTCCGGGAGGCTCCCCGTCACCTCCTTGGACCCCCTGCTGAAGATTTTCACCTCCTTTCCCGACTTGTGGATTTGTACCCTTGCTCCATCCAGCTTCACTTCCAGCGAGGAAGTGCCATGTTCCTTCAAGATCTCCTCTATTCCATCTGCAGGCTGGGCCAGCATGGGTTCGAGGGGTTGAAAGGGAACGACTTCTAGGGAGATGAGCCTTTCCCTTCCTCCCTCCACCAGCATTCCCGCCAGCCTTCCTGCATCGGAGGAGAGGGCGAAGGCCTTCCTTATTTCTTCCTCCCCCATTCCAAAGGTCATCGCGAGGGAGGAGAGGAGCATCTCCTCCTTGAATCCCGTCCTCATCTCTCCCGTTATCGTTTTGACCAGTAGCTTGGCCTCCTCCGGAGTGCAGCGATTCAATACACCTTCCAACAGTCTTTCCTTTTTCTCCCTCTCGTTCTCCAGCGCTACCCTTTCCAGGACCTTCCAAACTTCGAGGAGTTCGAGAGGTTTGCTGTCTAGGGTGGGGGAGAAATATTTCCTGCGTTGGAAGAGGAGCTTGGCTGCTTCCCCCAAGTCACCGGTGGAGTGGAAGGCCTGAAAGAGGTCAGAGGAAGTTAATCCGGTGACTCTGAGGAGAATCCCCTTCAGGGTAGCCCAATCCACACCGAGCGTGAGGGGACTGGAGGGGGGAAGGGGCCTTCCGAGGAGGAGATGGCAGAAGGGTTCCACCTCCTCCTTCGAGAGGGAGGAAAGGTAAGAGGAAACCATTTTCATCTTTTCCTTTCTCTTGCTGGTCTGTTCCAATCTTTCACAGAGTTCCGCCAATCTTCTGAATTCCATCAACTCATATGGAAAAGGAAAGATTAATGTTTGGGAAAACTGAAGGAAAAAAATCTCCGGGTAAGCGATAGCATTAAAAGTTTGTAGAAATCATCTTTTCGGGCGCAAGGGGGTCGTGGGGGGATGATACGGAGGTTGACTCTCGCGACGCTTTCCCTTTTCTTCGTGCTCCTTTCTTCTCCCCCTGCCCTTTCCCTTCATCGTGAATACGTTTCTTACTACTCCGACCTCACCACCTCGCTGGAAGGAACGGTGGAGGATGAGTTCGGAGGTCTTTCCCTTCCCCTGTCCTTGGAAGTTCATTCTTCTCCCAGGTTTTACTCCACCAGTTCCGGCCAGGGTGGTAATTTTTCCTTTAAGCTCGAGGGGTTGGAGCCAGGAGTTCATGAGTTCTGGCTGAGGCTCCCTGTTCCCGGCTATAAGCCTTCCCCTTCCCTCTTGAAGCGTCTGGAAAAGGAAAACTTGGAGATTTATCGGGAAAGGGGTGAACTTGTGGTGCACGGTTTTCTTACCACGGGTAAGGTCAAGGATATTGGAGTGTTAAACCTTCTTTTCGATCCCTTTGACATTTCCCTTTCCGAACCTTCTAAGTTTTCACCGGTCGCCTCCTTCAAAAGGGTAGAAATTCCCTTCCAAACCGCTAGACTCATCGTCACGGATTATCGAGAGGAGAAAATCGCCTCGGGCTGGAGGTGGAAGGAGTGGGCCCAGACGGGAACCAGGACCGAAAGCCGGAGCCTGGAACCGGAAGCGGGAAATTGGGTGCCCACCGGGAGAACCTACGAGAAGGCCAAGATCCTGGATTCCCTTCCCCCCCTTCCTGACGGATACAGATGGGTGAAGATAGACAGCGGGATCCTTTACGACACCTACCGGGAGGAAAGGAACGAGGTGGAGGTTCTAAAGGCCGAGGGCTGGACCGTTACTCCCCAGTACCGGATCGTTACCGAGTATCAAGCGGACGTCTACCACTGGGAGAAGGTGGGTACGAGAACCGAATACGGTCCATGGTACAGGACATCCACCGTCGTTCTCGGTACCAACCTCACCAGTCCTCCCCTTTCAACCAGCGAAAGGTGGGAATACTACTCCTCGACTTCGGCCCTGAGGTGGTGGATGACCTCCTATCAAACTGTCGTAGGCACCACCTACTACAGGTATCAGTACACCAGGTACAGGTGGGACTGGTACTATGCCGGATGGGAGCCAATTGAAAGCGGAACGGTCCTCTTCACCGAATACAGAGGTTCTTCCTTCACCCAGGGAGGGGACTTTCTGAAGGGGGAGGACAAGGTAGTGTATCAATACCTTGGAACCTATACCGAGACCACCGTTCGCACCTATTACAATTACGGATACGACACCTACTCAAGGGACATCATCACGGTGGATGTTTACGACTGGGTTTTCAAGGGGAGGCAGACCTTCTCCTCCCCACCGGTGAGCGGGAACGGGTGGGACTACCGGAACGTCACCTCCTCCACCAGGCAGGAGCTCACCGGCTACCTGGCCACTAGGGCGGAGCCGGTCTACGGGTGGGTGGAGAGGAGGAGCGAGCGCCCGCCGGCTGACGGGACCGTTTATTGGGAACCCATCACCTTCTCCGGCGACAACGGCCGGATAGGAAGGGTTTCCAACGGGAAGGTGGAGTACCCTGCCACCTTTGAGGTGGGGCCACCCCAGCCCGGGTACGTGACGGAGCTCCAGGAAGTTTACACGGTCGTGAAGATCCCCATCGTGGAGACGGAGAACTACACCGCCTACAAAGTCTACGAGGTCCCCGCCTCCTGGTCACCGGTCTCCGCCACCGTGACCGTGAGTCCGAAGAACGGGTACGCGGGACCGGTCTACCTGGAGGCCTCGGGGGGGAGCCTGAAGGACTCCGAGCTCCGGTTCTCCAGTCCCGCCTCCACCATCCTGACCGTTTCCCCGGGTTCTCCGGGCACCTACACGGCAACCGTGAAGGCCTACGCCGTGGACCTGAGCGGGAGGAGGAGGGAGGTGGCTTCTTCCTCCCTCCAGGTGACGGCCGAGGGGTCTTCCAGGTTCGTGGGGGTGGAAAACCTGTTGCCGGACGACAACTACGAGATCACCATGTGGGTGGAGGGAAGGGGTGTTGGAGGCACCGTTGTTCCTCCGGATGACCAGTTCAAGCGGCTCCTGGGCGTCTACGACGGGGGAACGGCCGGTGGTCCGCCCACCCAGGCGGAAGCCATAAACTGGGACCTCCCGTATGTGCTCAAAGACCTGCGGACCGGGAAGGTCGAGTACCTGTTGCCGGGTGATCCCCGCATCTCCAACCCGCCCGAGGGTACAATAGTCTACCTGAACTACTGGGATCCTGCGCTGAGGGAAATGGCTGAGAGAGAGGCGATAGAAAATCCACCCTATTTGTATAAGTAAAGGTAGAAGCCAGTTTCCCCAGTGTGGTCCTCCACTTCCCTCCTGTATTCTTCTCCTTCCACTTTTTGGAAGTACATCCCGTTCTCGCCTTTGACAAGCTTTGAAAGGCTGGCCCAAATGATCACGTGGACAGGAAACTCAAACCTCCTGAACTCTCCTAGAGTGGCAAAACCAAGCATTCCTCCTCCGCTCCTGTTGTCGTTGGGGAGGCGCAAGGTTACCTTCTTTTTGCGGGTTACTGTCCATCCGTAAGCCCAAATAACCTCGCCGGGGTAGAGCCTGTCGAAATAGAAACCGCCCTCCATCATTCTAAGACCATTCGTAGTACCACCTGGCCCTGTTCCCCCCTTGATCTCCACCAGCAGGCTCTCCCTCGGAGGATAGAGGTTCACGGGCTCGTAAGAGTTGTCGTAGTTGCAGGTGTGCTGGAGGTGCCAGACCCCGTTCTCGTCCACCTTGTAGAGCTTCCACCCTATGAAGTACTCACCCACCGGACCCCCGTTCTCCGCCCTGGGAACGGGGAAGAACACGGCCACGTTCTCGAGCGGTTTGTTCTCCGGTGAGCCCACGTAGGCGAAGGTCGCATCCACCCTCCAGGTCACCGGCTCCCCTGCCTCCTCCCTCCAGGCCCGGTAGGCCACCGCCCCCACCAGCCCCACGGCCAGCAGGAGGCTGATCCCGGCAGCCCATCCCCCGGCCAGCTTCCCTCCCGCCGAGGCCCCGGCCACCCAGGCCACCGCCAGCATCCCCATCAGGGGAGGGGTGAGCCCGGGCCAGCCGAAGAGCCGGACCAGGAGGAGGAGGGAGAGGGAGAAGACTGCCCCGGAGGCCAGGATCCCGGCGACCGTCTTCAGGAACTTCCGCATCATCTCTTCTTTTTCCCTGTTTTATTATTCCTTCTAAGCGACTGGACCTTCGACAAACTCATCCATTGGTCTTCTGGGCCAGGATGTCGAGCTTGTGTTCAGAGGAACTTTGTCCACTTCGAGGAAATTCCAGGAGAGGGAGTGGAGGAGTGGTGGAGAACTGTGTCTCGGCCTCCGGGGTTAAGGGGGACTATGAGTCACCGGTCGATAACCTCCGAGTCTTGCTTGGTAGGGATAGTGGATTCTCTTTACTTGACTAAAAATCAACCCTGAGGAAAGAATATTGCCCTAATTTTCTTCGCCTCTTCCTCCGAGATTTTCAGCTTTGCTACAGCTTCTAGGTTAGAGCGGATTCCAGCTATTGTCAGATTTGGGGAGCCTACGAGGAGGACGTTTTCATCGGCCAAGTAAATTTTGGCATGGAGGCCGGAAGAGGGTGGGAGGACAACAGCACGCGTGACATTCGCAATCATCCTGCCTTTTCCCCTGCCCAAGAGCATCGCGAAAAGTCCTGTAAACAGGAGGAGTAAGCTCGGGTAAAGAAACTTCTGTAGAAAGACCAGACCGAGCAGGGTAAGGAGACTACCACAGATTAACAAGGGAAGTCTTAATTTCCTTTCCGTGCGGAAAAGGCGGCGTAGAGCCTCTTTATTGGTTGAAGGATCGTTTAGGGTAACCACTTCAACCCTGATTCCTTCCCTCTCCCTTCTGACCAACAAGTCTGCCAAAGAAGGTGAAATCCAGGGCGAGACCACGAAGAGACTCTTGTTGGCTTGTTGAATTATCTTTAGAACTTCTTCACCAGCTCCTTTTCCCACCCTAATGGGGGAAGGCTCCACTTCCTCACTTCTATCTAGAGTAAAAAAAAAGCAACTCGGAGCTCCGCATGAATTTGAGAAGATCAGATCCAATCCAGTCCTTTAGGAAGGCTCTTCTTTTGGGTCTTCGAGAAAAAAGGATGCAGGTCCTGAGAATACCTCCACCTTTCTCCTGCGGACTTTTCCTCACGTACAGGTGCGTGGGTGAATGCAGGCATTGCATGTACGCCTGTTCCCCGCACAGGAAAGAGGATTGGATCGATCCAACTGGAGCCGAGAAGGTCCTCGCCAAACTTGCAGCCGCTTTCCGGGAGCAATATCCACCTGGTTTCAGCAGGGTGGGGGTGAACCTTGGTCTACACTTCACGGGTGGGGAACCCTTTCTCAATTTCTCCCTTCTCCGTAAGTTGGTGAAGATAGCGAGTGAGCTGGAGATTCCGGCCACCTTTGTTGAAACCAACGCCTTCTGGTGTGTGGAGGAAGAGGAAACTAAGGAGAGGCTCCTCGCCCTCAAGGAGGAAGGACTGGACGGTTTGCTGGTAAGCACCAATCCCTTCGTTTTGGAGCACGTTCCCTTCGAGCGTGCCGAGTTGGCGGTGAGGGTGGGAGGGGAGATCTTCGGGAGGAATTTGCTGGTTTACCAGGAAGGTTTTTTCCGCTGGGCTTTCAGGAGGGGCTTTCGTGGAATCCTCAGACTGGAGAAGCTGTTGGAGTTGGAGGGGGAAGAAATCCTAGCAGAACTGGAGCTTTTACCGATGGGTAGGTTTCCCTTCAGATTGGGACACCTCTGTGCTCACTATCCAGCCGAACACTTTCTCCACCGTTCCTGTTTGGGAGAGCTTACCAGACCCTGGCATGTGCATGTGGACAATTACTTCAACTATCTTCCCGGCTATTGTGGTGGAATTTCGCTGGGTGATGCTAGACATCTGGAGTTTCCAGCAGAGCTAAAGTTGGAGGATTTTCCCGTTCTCCGGGCCTTGGCCACCAGTCTGGGAAAACTGTTGGAACTTGGAAAGGAACATGGTTATAGGGAGAGGAAGGAGGGATATGTTTCGGCGTGTCACCTCTGCCTCGATATCCGGAGACACCTCGTAAAACAGACGAAAGAATTCAGGGAACTTCGTCCCCTCGAATTCTATTACTTCCTCTAGTCCCCACCGCACCGGATTATTTGGACCCCCTGATTTTTTCCAAGTGTTCGTCCCTTTCCAAACCCACGATTTTCTTGGCGAACTCCTTTTTTTCCTCGATTCCGGCCCTCCTCCTTATCACGATCTTCTGGGCTTGGGGTGAACCGGCCCCATGCATGCATTCCGGAAGCTGTCCTCCAAGGGAAAGATTCTCTATCAGCCTGAAGAGCTTGAGGATGTGTTCTGTGGGTACCCCCTTTTTCCTGGCCAAGTACTTCTCCACCAGCCTCCCTATCTCTGGATTCTTCAGATCCTTCTCCGAAGGTGCGGTGGTCACCAGTCCCCCTGCCAGATCCTGTGCCAGTCTGGACCACTCGTAGGGTAACCTAGTGATGTTGAGCTTCACCACGTTGGCCAGCAGGGGATCGGCCAGATAGGCTCCGGATGGGGTCCTGTGCCCTAGGTAAGAACAAGCCAGCGAGCAACACCAGCAGGTCTCGGAAAGATGGACCATTTCCGTGAGCTTGTCCTCCACATGGGAGGAGCCCGCTATTCCGCTGTACTCCGCCAGCAAGGCGGAAGCACCTATGAGGACATCGGCGACGCCCACCTTACATCCACCGTAATTTTGACGATGGAAGGTAGCGAAGACTTCTACCAACCTTCCGGCGAACTCGTACTCCCCGCACATGAACACCCTCTCCCAGGGTACGAAAACGTTGTCGAAGATCATCAGGGTTTCTCCCCCCACGATTCCGTAGTTCGGGTTTCCGCAATCTATTTCTCCATCCAATCTTCGAGTATCGTTGGTTTGCCTTCCGAAGATTTGGATGAGACCTGGTGTATCGATGGGAACGGAAAAGGCCACAGCGTAGTCTTTATCCTCTGGACCCAGGGCGCGAGTGGGTAAGACCACTACTTCGTGGGAATTGGCGGCCCCGGTCTGATGGGCTTTGGCCCCCCTCACCACTATTCCATCCTCCCTCCTCTCTACCACCCTGACGTAGAGATCCGGATCAGGTTGCTGATGGGGTCTCAAGCTCCTATCGCCCTTTACATCGGTGACGGAGCCCGTGCACATCAGATCCTCCCTCTGCACCTTTTTCAGGTATTCCACGAAGCGGCGGTGATAATCCGTTCCAAGTTTCTGGTCGATCTCGTAAGTGACGATGTAGAGGGAGTTCAAGGCATCAAGCCCCACACACCTCTGGAAGCAGCTTCCCGTCTTCCTTCCCAGAAGCCTCATCATCATGACTTTCTTCACCAAATCCTCTGTGCTCTGGTGAATGTGGGTGAAGCGATTGATCCTTTCACCCGTGAGGTGGGAAACGGCAGTCATGATCTCCTCATACCTTGGGTCGTGCGCCAGTTCATAGGTCATGGCAGCCGCCTGCACATGCGGCCTGAGCATGGGCTCGTCCGCCACGCTTTCGATTTTCCTCCCCATGAAGTAGAGGGTGGGTTTCAGCCTCCTGAGGCTCTGGATGTATTCCCTTCCGTTCATCAGCCTTCCCATGTTCCTCTCTTTACCTTTGGAAATGGTGTATAAAATGCTGAGGAATTGGACGTTCCGTATTCCCGAAGATCACAGCCTTAATCCTCGTTTGGATGATGGCGATAAACGATTTGTTAGAAGGGGAGCTCAGAAATACCTTGCGAGCTCATGGATCGCCTAACCCTCTTCTCTTCATCGCTCCCCTCCCTTTCTATGGAATAGGGATAAATATCCTCCAACGGTTTTGAACTTGGGAGAATGATTGAAGCCCTCCTCTCACCGGAGCAGAGAAAGCTCAGGGAAGAAGTGCGTGAGTTCGTGAAATGGGTTCCCAGACAACTTCTCCTGGACATGGATGCCGAAAGGGTGCGTTATCCCAGGGTCTTCCTGGAGGAGGCTGCCCGTCGCAGGCTACTGGGTCTTCGTTTCCCCAAGGAATACGGAGGAAGGGGACTGGGATGGGAGGAAGAAGTCATAGCGCTGGAGGAAGTGGGGGTGCTGGGAGCCTCCCTGGCCTGTCTCTATTCCCTTGTGAGCATCGTGGGTGAGGCCCTGAACAAGTTCGGTACCCCGGAGCAGAAGGAAAAATGGTTGCGTCCCGTGCTGGAGGGAAAGTTGACGGTGGCCGAGGCCCTCACGGAACCCAGGGGAGGTTCGGATTTTTTTGGGACCACTACCGTCGCCAGAAAGGAGAGAGATACCTATATTCTTCACGGACAGAAGCGCTTCATCGTAGGAGCCGAAGGGGCGGATCTCTTCCTCGTTTACGCCCGTACGGATCCTTCCGCACCCTCCCACAAGGCCCTTACCTGTTTCGTGGTGGAAAGGGGGCCCGGCGTAGAGGTTCAGTACATCTATGGACTGATGGGTACGAGGGGAGGGGGTGCCGGAAGGGTATACTTCAGGGATGTGAAGGTACCGGCGGAGAACATAATAGGGAAGGAAAACGGTGGGGCGGAAGTGTTCTGGCACATGATGATCCCGGAAAGGATGACCACGGCCGCAGGTTCCATCGGCATGGCGAGGGCAGCCCTCGAGGTGGCTGCTAGGTACGCCGACAAGCGAAAGGCCTTCGGACAGAAGATAAGGAGTTTTCAGGCGGTGAGCTTCAAGATAGCGGATAGCCTCACCCTCTTGGATGCGGCTAGGGGCTTGGTCCATCTCACCGCTAGGGCCATAGATGCGGGGGAAGAACCTGGACGTGTGAGGAGGTTGGTTTCTGAGTCCAAGAAGTTTTCCACAGAGGCCGCTTGGCAGGTGGTGAACCATGCCATGCAGATCCTCGGGGGGATAGGTTACACCACGGTCTTTCCCGTGGAACGCCTGTTGAGGGACATGAGGCTGGCCATGATTTGGACGGGAACTAACGAGATCATGGATCTCATCATCCAACACGAATTCTACAGGGAATTCTTGCAGGCCCCCCAAGCTTCTAGGGATGTGGAGGCCGATGCTGCAGAGGCAGATAGAACCGAGGAAAAGGTCTACGAGTGATCTTGCCTCAGGCTTCCTTCGAAAGGAATTCCCTCCAGAGCTTGGGCAAGATTTCCCCAGCCTTCCCCCTCAGAGAAAGGGTGACGTACGGGGTTAGGGGAGTTTCCGTGGGATTGATTTCTATCACCTTTGCCCCGCTTTCCAGGGCTAGGAAGGGGAGTCCAGCGGCCGGGTGAACAACGGCCGAGGTACCCACCACGAAGAAGAGGTCGGCCTTGGAGCTGGCTTTTATTCCTTCCGTGAGGGCCAGCCGATCGACGGGTTCCCCGAACTGGACCACATGGGGTCGCATGGGGGTTCCACAGGAGTGTTTGGGAGGAAGCTCGGGAAGGGGGGTTTCCGGGAGATCCACGATTTCCTCGCACTTCGGACACCTTCCCTTCCACATGCTCCCATGTAACTCGAAAACCCTCCTGCTTCCCGCCCTCTGATGGAGACCGTCCACGTTCTGGGTGATCAGGGTGAAATCCTCGAAGTACCTTTCCATCTCCGCTATCACCAAATGGGCAGGATTGGGTTTACATCTGGAAACGAGCTGCCTCCTCCACTCGTAAAACTCCCAAGTGCCCCGGTTGTTCCAAGGGGGTCTGGCCCTGGCCGCGAGTTTTCTCGCTTCCGGAAGTTCCCAAAGGGATCCGGGTCCCCTGAAGATGGGTACCCCGCTTTCGGCCGAAACCCCGGCCCCCGTTAGCACCACCGCCACGAGTTTCCGGCTGGGTTTCAAGCCCAGCCTTTCCATCCAACCTTCAAGGACCGACATGACCGCGCTCCGTCTGACAGATGACACATCTCAATCCGGCTTCTTCTAAAACCCTCTTGACTTCCAGCATTTGCTGATAAGTGGGTTTTCTGAGTCCCCTGGCCCTGAACTCGGCCCTGTAATCGAGGGCACAGACCTGAACCTCCGGGTCCCACTTGGCTATTTTCTCCCCCATCCTCTCCACCTCTTCGAGGGAGATGAAGGAAGGGTTGTAGGGAATCCCTATCCCCACGAAGACTTCTGGATAGTATTCTTTGATGAAGTATTCGGCCGCACTCCACTCGGTCTTTTGGAGTTCACGGGCAAGCCTTTCTTCCACCCCCGTTATCCTGCAGAAGGTCTCCAGCTCCAATCCCTTGAGATCCACCCCTATGTCGGTCATGCCGGCCTCAACCAGTTCGTCTATGTAGTCCCTCGTCAGTACCGTCGCATTGGTATCCACGTGCAATCTGGCCTCGGGATCCTGGTTCATCCCCTTCAGATTCCTGAGATACTCGAGTAACCATTTCCTGTTAAGGGTGGGTTCCCCACCGCTTATGGCCATCCTGTTCACCCCAAACCTTTCCCTCGTTTTCTTCATGAGGGCAGCCGCTCTTTCCGGGGTGAGCGGGCTCTCGATCGAGGAATAGGTGAGGTGCCAGTTCTGGCAGCTGGGGCAGCGCAGGATACATCCGTGGGCGAAGCAAGCAGCCTCCACATACCTGAGTCCCGACTTGAGCCAGTAAGGTGTCCCCACCCCTCCAACGGGATGCCCCTGAAAACCCGAAACCAGGCGGAGGGGTTTGAAGCCTGAAGTATCCGTCAGGATGGACATACCCTCACGAACGGGGGTAATACAGCTGGGTTTGAGTTCCCCATCGATCACCACCGAGCAGGCCCAGCAACCTCCCGTCCTGCAGGGGGCGAAAATCCCTTCCTCCCAAGGGAGGGAGGAGACCTTGAATCCGAGGAACTCCAAAGCCCTCAAAACCGTCACACGCTCCGGAACATGGAAACTCTCACCGTTTACCGAGATCCTCACACCTTCCCTTTCCTCTTCCCTTTCTTCCAATACCTTGGAGGAGTGGGGACAAGCCAATACACAGGCACCACAACCGGTGCACTTGCTCTCTCCAGGGCAGGCGATTTGAAGGGTGCAGAAGCCACAATCCAGGCAGGAGTCGAGTCGGTTCGAAATCTTGAACTTCCCGGAAAATTTCCTCCCCATATTTTTGGGAGGAGCTTAAGCCCTTATCCTCAGTACCCCGCTCCCCCTGTATTCCCCCCTCTTCAAGGCGAGCAGGGCCCGATTGGCTTCCTCCAGCCTGAATTCCTTCACCTCTGGCCTCAAGGGGATTTCCGCGGCAACCTTCAGGAACTCCTTCACATCCTCCCTGGTGATGTTGGCGACGCTCTTCATCTCCTTTTCCTCCCAGAGGTGTGAGGTATAGTCGAGTTCGGGGATGGGTGTTTCCTTCCTTATCAGGTTCATCACCAACCTTCCTCCCTTTTCCAGGTTCCTCAGGGCCTCCTTCACCGTTTCTCCGGTCGGAGTGGTGTCGATGGCGCAGTGGAGTTTCTTGGGGGGTGTATCCCCCGTTTCCCCCACCCAATCGGCCCCTTGCCTTCTAGCCAGCTCACTCGGCCCGTCCCCTCTCCTCCTGGTGAAAACGTAGACCTCAGAAGAAGGAAAGAGGTATCTGATGAGTTGGTGGACGAGATGGGCGGAGGAACCGTATCCGTATAGTCCTATGATATCCCCATCCTTCATTCCCGTCAGTCTCAGGGCCCGGTACCCAATGGCCCCTCCGCAGAGGAGGGGGGCAGCCTCCGTGTCCCGAAAGGTGGGTGGAAGGGGATAGGCGAAACCTTGCGGTACCACCATGTACTCCGCGTACCCCCCATCGACATCACACCCCGTCCCCATGAACTCGGGACAGAGGTTCTCCATCCCCCGGGTGCAGAACCTGCACTTCCCGCAGGCCCAGTAGATCCAGGCTACCCCCACCCTCTCCCCCTTCTCGTAACCCGAGGCACCCCGACCCAGTTCCTCCACCCTCCCCACCACCTGGTGCCCGGGGATGACGGGAAGCTTTGGTTTGAGCCTTCCTTCCACCTCGTCGAGCTCGGTCCTGCAAATTCCACACACCGAGATCCTGATCAGGATCTCCCCCTCATCGGGTGAAGGCGTGGGAAGCTCCTCCAGCGAGAGGGGGGACTCCTCCGCTGGGGCCGTCCTCCTGAGGACCGCCGCCCTCATTTCTTTTTCCCTCGACCCTTCCTCCTCTTCCAGTACTCCTCTGCTTCCTTTTCCATCTTCTTCAGCCTGAAGTAGTAGTCGGGGAACTCGCGCAGGTGGGCCAGGGCGATTTTTCCGGTGAGGAGAAGGTCGTCGTTCGTGACATTGGTTTCGGGATCCCTCTTTCCATGCTCTAGCTCCACCTCCATTCCGTACCTGAACTGCTCCACGTCGAAGTCCTTCCAGTCCAGTCCCAGTTGCTCCCCGATCTTCCTCGCCTCCTCCAGACTGATCTTTTTTCTCACCATCTCCTGCCTGAGGGCTTAGAGTATAAATAAAATCCCGAGATTTAAGCCGGCCAGACCCTCAGACTCTGGTACTCCTCCCCCTCACCCCAAGTTGTTTCTACTTGGAGGCCAGCCACTTCTTGATTTCCTCCACCTCAGGAACCCTTCCAGCCACCTTCAGCTTCCCGTCGATCACCACCGCGGGGCTGCTCGTGATCCCCCTCTTCACCATCTCCGCTTGGTCGTACACGTGCGTTACCTCCGCTTTGAGACCCAGTTCCTTCACCGCTCGCCTGCAGTTCTCCTCGGTCTTCTTGCACTTGGGGCATCCCACTCCGAAGACTTCTATTTTCATTCCTCTCACCTCCCTTCTATCCTTCTGTTAATATGAAGTATGCGAAGCCCGCTATCATGGCCCAGAGGACTGCGAGCAGGGCATAGGTCGCCACCGTCCTCCACCCCACGATCCTCGAGACCCCCATCATGGAGGGCACGGAGGACATGGGGGCACCGAGCAGGAAGGCCAGGGCGGCGCTGGAAGACATCCCTGAGTTCAGAAGGGCCTTTACGAAGAACACCTCCACCAGCGTGGGGGTGTAGAGGGGAACCCCTATCGTCGCCCCTAGAAAGATGCCTAGGCCTCCCCTCAGGTAGTTCCCCACAGCCTCCCTTGGAAGGTAGGCGTCGATGAAGCTCACCACCGCCACTCCCAGGAGCAGGTAGGGCAGGATCATTCTCAGAAGGGCGTACGCCTCGTATAGGGAGCTGATGGACTTTTCTCGGAAGTCCCTTTCCCCCATTTCCTCCGCTTTCGCTATGGAAATCCCGGCGAACTTCTCCTCTACTTTCTTGGCCCAGTTCGTCCTGGCCGTCAGCAGGCCGATGAAAAGACGGCTCCCAGGAAGGCGAAGGCGAAGCGTGCTCCCGCCATTACAGGGGAGATGAGCTCGGAGGTGAACAGGATGGCGAGGAAGTTTCCGGCGGGGGCCATCAGGAGAAAGGTCAGGGCCGGCCCTATGCCCGCTCCCGCGGCTAGGATGCCCCCGAAGATGGGAATCATGGCGCAGGAGCACACGGCCAGAACGGGGGCGAAGAGGGCGGCCAGCACGTAGGACCTGAGGCTCTTGCTTGAGAGGTAGCCCTTCATTTTCTCCCTGGGGACGAAGGCCTCTATCATGCCCCCCAGCATGAAGGCGAAGAGGAAGGCCCCCCAGGCTCTGGTGAGGTAGCTGGCGAGGTACACGAAGGGAATGAGAACGGGGTGGTAGGACTTTAGGTCCCCGTACCTGTAGACGGGTGCGAGGGGATGTCCCGTTACCCTGTGGTAAACTATGGTGAAGAGACCGAAGAGGAGGAGGAACCAGGCGAGTACGGTCAGGAGAGTCTTGCGGTTCGGCATCCTTTTCCCCTGGTTCGACCCCCAGGCCCTACCTCCCCCCGAATTCGGGGGAAATCCTAGCCTCCGGACCTTCCTTGTCCAGCGTCGCCACCGCCACCAGCATTCACTTCCCGCCCTTCAGTTCCTCTATTTTCCTGCTTATCTCCCTGAGTTCTTTCCCCAGTTCCTCCTTCATCTCCTCGAGGACCCTCAGCTCCTCCTCCTTGCTAGGGTAGGCGGGCGGGTACCATCCAGGCTGCCAGCACCTTGCCCAGGCCGGGGGCCAGGGATGTCTGGGGCACCACCATCCCCTTTTCTCCCACCACATTCTCTCCCCTCTTTCGTGATATTTCACATAAGTTCTCGGAGGGGTTTTTAAGTTTTGTGATAAATCCCAATATGATGGGACCCAGGTGGTGCAGGAGGTGTGGGAAAGGGGTGGGAAGACCCCCCAAGCCCGTGGTTGTAGGATGCCTACCTCCCCTTCGCAGGCTTCATCCCTTCCCACGCTGCGGTGGGGATCCTATCTCGCTGGAGGTGGCGGAGGTGGAAGCCCTCAGGCTGACGGAGCTGGAGAAGCTCCCCCTAGAGGAGGTGGGAAAGAGAATGGGGGTCTCCAGAAACACGGCCTGGAGGCTGGTGGAGGGCGCCAGGGAAAAGCTGGCGAGGGCGCTGGTGGAGGGAAGGGGAATAGTGATCTTGTCGGATCAGGATGTTCCTTGACCGGAGACCACTTTCCTACCGAACTCCTCCGCCTTCCTTTCGTCTTCCGCGTCGGGTTTTCCCTTCCTAAGGAACTTGAACCTCCCCTTGCACCAGAACTCCCCCACTACCTTCCCTCCCCTCTTCTCTATTTCCCTGGCCATCTTCCCCAGGGTCCTCTTGTTGCCCAGACCAGCATAGGTACAGAAAAGGGCCACCTTCTTTCCACTCCAGTCCGTCTTCCTCAGAAACTCCAGGATGGGCTTGGAAGGTCCAAAGGAGTGGACGGGGGTGCCTATGAAGAAGAGGTCGGCCCCCTTCATGACTTCCTCTGCTTTTTCCACGGGTTCGCATCTAGCCTTGGCACCCCTCGCTATGGCCTCCGCTATCTTCTTGGTGTTGCCCGTTTTGGAATAGTAAATGACAACTGCGGGCATCAGTAAAGAAAGATAGAGAAAAGCTTAAAGGCTTAGCCCTTTTCCCCAAGGGCCAGTAAAGTGGCTGTTAAGTTCAGACCGAAGGCAGTCAACATCACTGCTCTGAGTCCGAAGACCTCTGAAACTGCACCCCCCAAAAAGGGTCCTATCACCCCAGCCACGCTGATGGTGGATCCCAAGAGGCTCGTGGAGGTGGCTTTTTCCACGTTCCTCCTCAGGAGGTAGAGCAGCGAACCTACATAGAGGGTGCTCCAGGCGATGGCTAACACTGGCTGAACGGGAAGGA
The DNA here is from genome assembly GCA_038736355.1 of Candidatus Hadarchaeales archaeon. NCBI lineage: Archaea > Methanobacteriati > Hadarchaeota (SeqCode) > Hadarchaeia (SeqCode) > Hadarchaeales (SeqCode) > Hadarchaeales archaeon (SeqCode). The sequence continues at coordinate 422,337 of JAVYML010000001.1, read as the reverse complement.
TGTGGAGGTAGGAAGTGGCGAGGGAATAGGCTAAAAAGGTGACGGTGGAAAGAATGAGTCCCGTCCTCACCAGCATCCTGTCGTCTGGGGGTTCCCTCATCCTGCTGAAGGCCGCCATGATGAAGAACTGAAGGCCGCAATTCAGCGCATAGAGGAGGCCTACCCAGCCCCTGCTTGCCCCCAGTTCCACCAGGTAGATGGGAAAGACCGTCCAAACGCACTGGGCCCCCGTATGCCTCAACAGGTAATGGAGGTAGATCTTTGAGTTGCGCCTGACCACCGCTAGGAAAGAGAAATTTTTCCTCTCCGCTCTTACTTCGGGTAAAGAGAGGGAAAAGAAGAAGCCCAGGAGGAAGGAAAGGGAGGAAAGGAAGAAGGCCGCTCCATAACTCGGAAGAAAACCTGCGCCCAAATATCCCACTGCCCAGCCCAGAGAGGTGAAACCTGCAAAGAGCCAAACCCTGGCTTCGTATCTCGGAAGCCCCGAAAGGTAGGCTAGGAGGGGGAAAGTACCTATCCCCAAACAAAAGCCGGCCAGGGTCCTTATGAGGAGCATGGAGCCAAAGCCCCTTATCAGTACTTGGGAAAGAAAGGTTGGGAAGCAGAGGAGCAGACCCATCTTAACGAAGATGGTCCTTCTTCCTATCGCGTCCGAAAACCTCCCGAAAATAAAATAAGAAAGGGCGGAGGCTAGACCGTACCCCATCACCACCAGACCCAGTTGGAAAAAGGAGAGTCCCAACTCTTTGCTCAGGAGGGGAATGAGGATGGAGGAGAAGGCCACTCCCGTGTTGGAAAGCAGGGTGAGGAGGTAGGCGGTTTTCATGTTCAGAGGGAAAGGATGAGGGAGGTTATAATCCCTTTTAAGCACCTTCCATAAGCTTGAGGAACCGAAGGGCGTCCTCCAGCATATAAACGTTGTTGAACATGAAATAGACTTCCTTCACTTCCCTTTCCATTTTCCTTGCCCTTTCGGCGAGCTCCCCCAATTCCCCATCGGAAAACTTGTACTTGTATATGGAAGGCTTGCCTAGGCCATGGAGCCTGAAGTAGGCCATGCCCCTGGAGAAATGGAGGGGTTCCTGACGGAAGGGATCCACGCAATGGATGAGGTCCAGCTCCCTGCAGAGTTTTCGTATTTCTTCCGGATACTTCTCCCAATCCCCCCTCGGTTCCCAGGCTATGGAAAACTTCCTCTTCACCTTCTTGAAAAATTTTTTCATGTTCTCTACATTTTCCTTCGTGTATTTGAAGTTGGGTGGACACTGGACCACACATACCCTCGCACCGAGCAGTTCCCCTATCTCCACCGTTCTTTCCCAGGCCTCGAAGTTATCTTCGGTGGGACGCAGCCATCCATATTCTTTGCCCTTCAGTTCTTCCTGGCTTAGACCAGAACGACGCCAAGTTGGACTGGTGGTGGGATGGGTGATGCCCTGAAAGGCCTTGAAGGTGAAGACGAACCCTTCGGGGGCCTCCTCCCTCCACTTGGAAGCGGTCTCGGGTTTGGGAAGCTTATAAAAGGTGGATTGAATTTCCACGGTTTTGAATTTCTCGTAATACTTGGGGCGAGAGCAAGGGTACCCACAGCACCCCACCAGTATCTCTACCATTCTTTTCTTTTTCTCCCCCCCGGAAAGTATTTTTTTCGGTGCATTGAAAGAAAAAAGGCGGGGGTAACTCAGCCTGGGAGAGTGTCCGGCTGAAGACCGGAATGTCGTGGGTTCAAATCCCACCCCCCGCACTCAACGAGTTAGGTTTTATGCATCTTTTTAAAACCGGATGTAGAGTTAAACACGTGCCCGTGGTTCATGTAATGGTTTGGAAGGGATTTTCTAATGCCGCCAAGAAAAGGGTGATAGGAGGTATTACTAAGGTCTTCACCGATATGGGGGTACCCGCAGAGGCAGTGGAGGTAATTCTCCACGAGATCCCAAAGGAGAACTGGGGTGTTAGTGGAGAACAGGCCAGCGAAAAATTGAAAGAAGTGATGCCTCCCTAATTTTTTTCTTTTTTTATTGTCCTGTGGAATAAACAAAGATAAACAGAAAGACAACAAGGGAGCAAGTGTTACGAAACTGAAAGACACATCCCTTTTTCGGACTGGAAATCCACGACCCCTTTTTGAGAGCAGGGAAGGGTAAGAATGGAATGGGTGAAAAGATTTCTGGGTGGGAGAGGAGCCTAGAGGAGATCAGCAAGAGGCTCTCCCCTTATTGGAAGGTGGATGAAGAAAGGAGGGTCATCTTTCTTGGGAATTCTGAAAGGTTGCTGGAAAAGAAACTCTCCGCCCAATTGGAAAGGTTGGAAAGGAGGATCAGGAAGCTGGAAAGGTGGAGGAGCTCCATGGAAAAGTCCGAGGCCTTGTTGGAACGTTATCGCAGACTCTTCCACCCTTCAGGTCCTTTGCTGGAGAGGGGTGAAAGAGATATCCAAAAGCTGAGGGCGCTCATCGAGAAAAAGAAGGCCGAGGTCGTGAAACCCAAAACGGGTAAAGGGAGAAAAAGAGCTTAATCAAGTGGGAAACTCCACTCCCTCCATCCAGATGGCACCCAGCATCTCCAGGTCTGGGGGGAGCATGCTGAGCTCCTTTGGATTGATCACGTCTAAGAGGGCAGGCTTATTTTGGGCCTTGGCTTCTTCCAGTGCCCTGGGGATTTCTTCGGGCTCCCTTATTCTCCTCCCGAACCATCCCATTCCTTCTGCCACTCTCGCATAGTCCACGTCCGAGAAATCCACTCCATAATACTCACCTTTATACAAAAGGTGTTGGACCCCCCTTATCATTCCGTAGGAACGATCGTTGAGAACGATCACGTAGATTTTGGTCCCCAACCTTGCAGCCGTTTCCATTTCCTGTACGTTGAACATGAGGGAACCATCACCCGTGAGGAGATAGACCTCCCTCTCCGGACGAACGAGTTTGGCTGCAATGGCGTAGGGCAATCCGGTACCGAGGTGACCGGAATCGGCCGCCCAAAGGAAGGTTCTTGGTTCGTAGACACGGTTCAGATAATGGGCCCAAAGCCCCACGTTTCCTCCATCTACCACCGTGATAGCGTTTCTTGGGAAGAATTTCCTTACTTCGTACACCACCCTCATCGGATGAACACCCTCATAACTTCCCAACGCTATCCTTTCGTTCTCCTTAATCCACTCCTCCTCTTCCCTCTTCCAGTGAGAAAGGTCTCTCTTCCTGGGATCGCTCCTCTTTTTCACTTCTTCCAACATGAGTCTCAGGGTGGCTTTCGCATCTCCCAAGATGGCCAAGTCCACCTGCCGGTTTAAGGCCAGATTTTCGGGATCCAAATCGATCTGGACCACCTTCTGGACACCGGGTTCACCCCAAGCGGGGGGTCTGCCGAAGAAGTCCAGGTCCCCCATCCTGCATCCCACCACCAGCACCAGATCCGCACTCGCTTGGGCTCCCAATGCCGCCGGAGAATCTGGTATGAGATAGAGGGGATGATCTTCGGGAAGGATTCCTTTAGCAGCATGACTTGGGGTGAGGGGAATGGAGAGGTACTCCACCAGTTCCCTCAACTCTTCGTAGGCTCCGGACCACAGGGCTCCTCCCCCGGCATGGATGAGGGGGTTCTCCGCTTGTAGGAGCATTTCCACGGCCTTCTCCACCAACTCTTTCCTTCCCACCGGTGGCTGGAGAGCATCGTATCGGTGAGAAGGCGGGATAAACTGATCGGAAGGGACCTCAAAGCGCTTGAAGAGCAAGTCCACGGGGAGATCCAAATGGATAGGTCCCGTCCTCCCGCGGAAGGCTGCCCTCAGTCCCCTGTCCAGAAGCTCTGGAATCCTTTCTCCATGATAGATCACGGCACTCCATTTGGTGACGGCCTTGAGAAGCTGAAGCTGGTCTAGGCTCTGCATACTTGCCCTGTCCGGGTAGCACTTCCAGCTCTGGTGTTGGGCGGTGAGTACTATCAGGGGGATGCCATCGGCGAAGGCAGGGTAAACTCCTGGAACCAGGTCGGCGGCCCCTGGTCCAACCGTTCCCACGCAGGCGGCCACCTTTCCCGTGAGGCGGTAACAGGCGTCAGCCATATGGGCGGCAGCCTGTTCATGCCTGGTGAGGAAGAAATCTATGCCCGGTTCCTTCCTCAGGGCTTCCAGGAAAGGGGTGAGCTCCCCACCGGGCACACCGAAGACCTTGTCTATTCCTTCTTGGACCAGACACTTGGTTAGGATCTCCCCTCCCGTCAGGACGGGCAATCTCCCCTTTTCTTTTTTGAAGGGGAGAATTTAGGTTTGACTATCCCAACTGGATGAGTTCGAGTACAATACCCAGCATCTTTTCCGTGTCCAAATAGGCGAACTTCGCAGCCCCCGGCACTTCCCCCTTCCAAAGAACCTTTATCCCTTCCTTCTCGAGGAGTGAGAGACTCTTTTCCAGATCTTCCACGAAGTATCCGAGATGGTGCAAACCCTCACCCTTTTCCTTCAAAAATTTGGAATGGATGGTTTCTCCTTCCAGCACTTGGATGAGTTCCAATTGTATTTCACCCGCCTGAAAGAAAGCCAATTTCAGTCTGGCACCACCCGTCTCGAACTCCAGCGGAGGAAGACTTTCTTCCCCAAAGAACTGGATACAGGCCTCTCTCGCCCTATCCAAATCCTCCACCACTATTCCCACTTGATTTACTCCGAATTTCATATCGTTTGCCCTTTTATCACCTCCTTCGAGAGGGTCTTGCGGTCTCGTTCCCCAAAATAATTTTGTTTTTCCTTTTGAAAAGGCTTATCTTGAACTCCTCTTGGCAAAAGCAAACTCCTTTTTAGGTGAGGAATATATATGCTCCGACTGGAAAAAGGGGGAGGAAATGGGGCTGGGAATAGGGACGGTGGGTCCTATCAATCCTTCCCTTTTCCGGGTGGACGAGCAAGGTCGTCCCCAAGTAGATACCGTTTGGAGGGTAGCTAAGAGTTGTGAGGAAAAGGGATATCATTCGGTTTGGTACGCGGATCATTTAATGGGTTGGTTCCCGCCCCACGATTTCTATGATCCCATAGCCACCCTGGCCTTCGTGGCTTCCAGAACCGAAAAGATCAAAATAGGGACCTCCGTCACCGATCCCATCAGGAGGAACCCAGTGATGCTTTCCCAGAGTATGCTAACCCTGGACCACATTTCCAGGGGAAGGTGTATTTTCGGTTTGGGAACGGGTGAAGCCATGAACTACACCCCCTATGGGATGGAGTACTCAAAACAGGTGGGAAAATTCGAGGAGGCCCTGAGGATCATAAGGCTCAGCTGGGAGGCGGGTAGGGGAAACTTGGTGAACTTTGAGGGAAAATTTTGGAAGCTGAAGAACGCTCCCTTCGATCTCTTGCCTTACGGAGAAAAACCCCCACCCATTTGGGTGGCAGCGCATGGTCCCAGAATGCTGAAGGTGGTGGGGGAACTTGCGGATGGTTGGTTGCCCATGATGATGACCCCGCAGGAGTACGGGGAGAAGGCGGAGGTGATAAGGGAAGCAGCTGAGAGGGTGGGAAGGAAGGCCGCGGAAATCACTCTGGCCCTCTACGCCCCCCTCGTCATAGCGGAGACCAGAGAGGAGTGTCTAAAGATGATGGAAAATCCCGTACTCAAGGGATATGCCCTTACCCTCCCACCTTCCGCCTACGAGCGTAGGGGACTGAAACATCCTCTGGGTGAACGTTTCAACCCCTTTGCCGATTTCATCTTCACCGAACTCTCCGAAAGGGTGGTGGAGGCGGTACAGCACATACCCACCGATCTCGCCGCGGAGAGCTTCGTTTACGGTACTCCGGAAGAGGTGGTGGAGACCCTTAAGCTTTATGCGGAGAAGGGGGCGGAGGTAGTGGTGCTCTGGAACCAGACCCCCTTCGCTGATCCCTCCAAAACTGGAACCTCCTACAGGCTCATAGACGAGGTGGTCAGGCGCTGCTCCCGTCTCTGAAGGGGCTTTTTCCCTCTTCCATCAGCTTGAGATAAGGTTCCAGTCTTTTCCTGATGAAGTTCGTCAGAATTCCCATCATCATCCTCTTGATCCTGCTGTCTTTGAAGTGGTCCCTTGCGAGCTCCTTTATCCATTTGAAGTCATGTCTGAGGCAAGCGGCGTAGAGTTTCCAGTGCTCCTCCCTCATGTCCTTTGCGGTGAAGAACCTCTCCCCGCTCAGGAAGCTCAGGGGAACAAAGAAGAGGGGGACGATCAGGGATTTGAACTCCTTCAGCCTTTCCACGAGTTCCCTCGTCCTTTCCACATCTTCGGGGGTTTCTCCGGGAAGACCCATTACCAGCGTGGAGCAGGGAACCCAGTGGTGATCCGCCAGGATCTGGTGGGCCTTTACCACCACTTCCGGCCATTCCTCTGGTTTGAAGGGAAGGGTTTTCCCCCTCATGTGCTTCTCGATCAGGGAAGGGGATCCCGTTTCTATCCCCATCTGGACCCCGAAAAAGGGTTTTTGTTTGGTCCCTATGCCCAAGAGTTCCGTGATTTTCTGTACCAGGGAAGGGGCGGAGACCACGGAGGCAAAGGCAACGTGGGAAACGCTGGCGTCCATTCCCGTCTTGGCCACTTCCTGGAAAAGGGCCATCACCTTCTCTTCCTCCGGCAGGATGCCGTTTGCCCCATATCTCAGCACATCCTCCGCATGGATTACGAGGTGACCTACCACCGCGTTCACCCTCATTTCTTCCCTGATCTTCTCGAGGGGGAGGGAGCGCAGGTAGCGCTGGGTGGGGACACAGAACTTACATCCCCTTCCGCATCCCCTAGCCACCTCCACTATTCCATCCACGGTGGGGTTCTTGATGGCGGGAATCTTCTCGAGAGGAGTCGGTCCTCCCTGAACGATGGGTGGAAGGGGTTCACCCCTTACCGCCTTGCGGAAGAGCTCCGGTGCCACGGTTTCTCCTTCTCCAAGCACTACGCAGTCTATTCCATACTTTGCCATCATCCTGCTCTCTGCCAGTTGCCAGGCACCCTGTCCACCCACGATTACCTTCAGGTCCTTCCTCCGGAAGATCCTATGGGTGATCAGTTCCCTGAAGTGAATGGCCGAATAGGTCTCCCTACCCACCAAGCTGCTGAAGGTGGAAGAGGCGGGTCCCAGTCCCAGTGGATCGTTGGTGGTAATCCCTATGGCCCTGGTCCTTTCATCCACCACCTCTTCCAGGTGCTCCGGATGCCCTACCACCACATCAAAACCTTCCTCCAAGAGAACGGCTTCGATCTTCCTAGTTCCTGAAGGGGCGAAGAGTGCCACCCCTTTTCGGTGGGGGACGGGAGGACAGAGGAAGAGACGGAAGAGTGGGTCGGGTAGGAGCTTGGGGGCACAGGCGGCAAAGCCCACGAACACGGATCCCCCATAATCCGACATCAGGTTGCGGTCGGCGGTCAGAACTACCTCAGGCATCTATGCAAAAGATTTTGCAGAGAAGTTTAAAAGGATGATGAGGAAGGGAGGAGATGGACAGGAAGCATAGAGCGGTGAGGGAGGCTTCCCTCCTTTTGGGTTTGCCACCCACCGCCCAGCTCCTCCTCCTGGTGCTGGTTAGGGAAGGCAGGGAGCTCCCCATCTCCCATCTCCTGAAGAAAACGAAGAGGTCTGAAAGGGCCCTGCGCCAACATCTGGGCCATTTGGTGAGGATGGGGCTTCTCAGGAAGAGGATGGGAAGGACGGAGAAAAGGAGGAAGGTATGCTTCTATTCCCTCGACCTGATCCAGTTCCTGGAGGGTGTGGGGAGGATCTTGGAGGAGAAGAGGGAGAGATTGGAAAGGATCCTCAAGGAATGTTCTGGGGTTTAGTCTTCCAGTCCCTCGATGAGGGCGTGTAAACTCCTGGCCAAGTTCTCCCCCACGTATCCCCCCTCCAGCACTCCAAAGATGGGTTTTCCATATTCTGCAAGCTTCTTTCCTATCCTCCTGAAGCCTTCGGGGGTGAGACCGAGAGAGGAGAGGTCCCCCGCGTGGGAATCGAAACCCGCGGAAATTCCTATCACCTCGCATTCCTCAGCCCTCACCTTTCTCAGTCCCTTTTCGAGGCATCTGAGGTAACCTTCATCTCCAACCTCATCCAAAGGAATGTTTACGAAGTTGGGTCCGGAGTCCCATCCCGTCCCCGGATAGATTCCCATCCTGTGGAGGGAAAGGAACCTTACCTTGGGATCTCCCATGAAGATTTCCTGGGTGCCATTTCCATGGTGTCCGTCTATGTCCACGATGAGGGTGGAAAGGCCCAATTTCTTTACAGCCACGGCTATGTTGTTGAAGTAGCAGAAGCCTAGGGTGGGTGCACCCAGTGCCAGTCCATTCCTTCCCGCATGGTGTCCGGGAGGACGCATGAGGGAAAAACCTTGGATCTCGGAGGCCTTGATGGCCCCTCCCACAGCCAGTCTGGCGTATTCGTAGATGTTGGGATAGGCGGGGGTGTCGGGGTCGAAGAACTTCCCGCTCTTTATGATATCTATGTATCTCTTGGAGTGGACTAGGAGGAGGTCCTCCTCGCTTGCGGGTTTGGGTTCCACGAATTCGTACCCCAGTTCCTTCAGGATTTCATAGGCCTTCTTCAGTCTCCTCGGGTTTTCCAGGTGATACGGGCTACCGTACTCCAGACACTTTTCCGAGAAGACCAGCTTCACCCCCTTTTCTACGCATGACGGTTGAAAAGGTTTCCGTTTGTACTGGCGGGCCCGTCGGGATTCGAACCCGAGTTGCAGGCTCCGCAGGCCTGTGTCTTATCCAGGCTAGACCACGGGCCCCTTATTTTTTTGGGACTGGGAGTATTAAGCTGCGGGAGAAGATGGGTGGTCAGAAGGGGATAGCGGGAATGACCAAGGCCTTTAGAAAGATGATGGAGGAGTTTGGAACCGGAAAGAAGATTCTTTTCTTGGGCTCCGAGGCCGTCTGTCTTCCCTTCGCCGAACTCTTGGCGTACGCCTGCAGGGACCTGGGAGACTCCTTCTACTTCGCCCCCGGCGGGGAGCCGGGAAAGGCGGTGGAGCTGAGGTACAGGTCACCTTACGGTTTCCAGACGGGGAGAAGGGTCAAACCAGGAAAGGCGGACATCCTGGTGGTGATGGGTGGTTTGGCCCTTCCAGCGAGCGGAGTGGAGGTGGAAAAAATAAAGGGGCTCTTCCCCTCCCTTTTGAAGAAGGGAGGTAAAGTGGTGGGCTTCAGCTTCATGGGCGTCCTAGAAAAGAGGGGATGGAACAGGAAGCTGAAGTTCGATCGTTTGCTAGATGTTCGGGTGGGAAGAATAAGGGTAAAATGATCATCTCCCTTCCAAAACCTTCATCACCCTTGCCACACCTTCCTCCACCCCTACTTCCTCATGCAGGGTGATGGTTTTCAGAATGCCCTTACGTGCGTAGAAGTCCAAGAGGGGTTTGGTCAATTTCTGGTATTCCTCCAGTCTTTTCCTGATGACTTCGGGTTTGTCGTCCTCCCGTTGATAGAGTTCCCCCCCACACCTATCACACTTCCCGGGCTCCTTGGGGGGAAGGGAGACGAGGTTGTAGATGGCCCCACATTTGCTGCAAATCCTGCGGGAAGAGAGCCTCTTCACGAGGATTTCCTCCCCCACGTCGAGGTTGAGTACGAGGTCGGGGGGACAGAGGAGTTCGAGGGTCTCCGCCTGGCGGAGCGTCCGGGGAAAACCGTCCAGGATGAATCCCTTGGAACAGTCCGGAAGGGAAAGTCTTTCCTTTACGAGTTCTATGACATCCTCGTCCGGTCCCAGCAATCCCTTTTCCACATATTCCTTGAACTTCCTTCCCAGGGGAGTTCCCTTTCCTATCTCCTCCCTTATCAGGTCCCCAGAGGCTATGTGGGGAATGCCATACCTTTCAGAGATTTTCTTTCCGTACGTTCCCTTTCCTGCGCCCGGAGGACCAAAGATGATGAGCCTCATCTTTACCCCTGAATCAAGCTTTTTAATTACTTTTCCGATGGGGTTGGGGCGCGATGAAGAGGCTGAGCTGAAGGGTGATGAGGATGTTGAGTGCGGAGCGCCCCAAATGATTTTAAAGGTGAAAGCCCATTCTATAACGATGGCTGGAGGGTTGGCGGCCTTCAAGAAGAGGGCTTACGTATTGGTCACGGTCAGGCCTGGATACGAAGCTTCGGTGGTTTCGGAAATAGAGAGGGTTCCAAACGTGAAGCTCTCCGATTTCGTGCACGGGGAGTACGATGTGGTTTGTGTTCTGGAGGGCAGTTATGAGGAAATAGACAAGGCCGTGCTCGCGATAAGGAAGCTCCCCAACGTCATGAAGACCATCACCCTCACAGCCTTCGATACCCATCTCGAGTGATCCAGGGGACAAAGCTTGGTTCGCTGCTTCAGCCCCTTTCCTTTGTAATCTTTTTAACACTTCCTTCTCTATCTTAGCAGGTTGATGGGTTGGAGGAGGACCTACGCCTAGTTTTCGAAGCAGAGAAGAAGGCCAGGGAAATCGTGGAAGGGGCGGAGAGGGAGGCCGCCAGGCTTTTGGAGGAGGCGAGGGAAAAGGCCGCGAGGAGGAGGGAGGAGATAAGGGAGGAGATGAGGAGGAAGGGGGAGGAACTGAGGAGGAAGTTCGAGGAGAAGGCGGAAAGGGAACTGGAGAAACTGAGGGAAGAGACGGAGAAGGAGAAGCAGAGGATAGAGAAAAGGGCCAGGGAAAGGATGGAGGAGGCGGTGAAGGAACTCCTGAAGGCCCTGGTGGGATGATGCTCAGACCCTGTAGGATGAGGAGGTTCAGGGTCCTCTTCCCCCAGCGTTTCAGGGAAAGGGTGTTGGAAGCCCTGCATGAAAGGGGTGTGGTTCAACTCAAGGAAGTGACGGAGCCAGCGGTGGGTAGGAGGTTTCCGGGTGAGGAGCTGCAAAGACTTTCTTCCCTCCTAGTGAGGTTGAGGGAGATACACGAGGCACTGGGACCCCCCTCCAGACCGGTCGAGGTGAAACCCCTCTCGGGGGAACAAACGGCGAAGAGGGCGGAAAAACTCCTCTCAAAGCTGGAGGACAAGTGGGGACCCCTCAAGTCCGCCTGGCAAGAACTGGAGAGGGAGAGGGAAGAACTCCTGAAGAGGAGGGAACTCTTGGAGGGGATAAGGGAGCTGGAGGTTCCGATGAACCTCCTCCGTTCCACCCAGGAAATCCACGTTTTGGTGGGAAGGATGGCGGCGGAGAAGGTGGTGAACTTTTCCAGGGAGGTGGAGGGGGCACTGGAGGGGAGGGCCATCGTGAGGAGTGTCGGGAAGGGGGAAAAGAGGACGGTGGTGGTGGTTTGTAGGACAGGAGAGAAACAGAAACTTTCTCCCCTGATCTACAGGTTCGAGTTGGAGCTCCTCGAGCTTCCTCCGCTGGAAGAGACTCCGGTGGAGGCTCTCAAAAAGATCGAGGAAGAACTGGGAAGGCTGGAGGGGAAGAGGGAGGAGCTGGAGGGGAAGAGGAGGGAGCTGGCCAAGAAATGGGCCGGGGAGGTGAGTTCCCTGATGGAATTGTTGGAGATCCACGTGGAGAGGCTCAGGGCCTCCTCCCTCTTGGGATACACCGAAAGCACGGTTCTTCTGGAAGGATGGGTACCCGCAAGGGAGGAGGGCTTGGAGGGCCTCCTTCGTTCCCTCACCTCCGGCAGGATGATCTTCCGTACTTACGAACCCGAGGGAGAGGCACCCGTGAAACTGGAGAATCCTCCGGGCCTCAGGAACTTCGAACTCCTTACCGAGACCTATGGCCTTCCCCGCTACGATGAGGTGGATCCCACCCCCTATCTCGCCCTGACCTTTCCCCTCTTCTTCGCCATCTGCCTTTCCGATGCAGCCTATGGCCTCCTCCTCGCTTTGGTCATGGGCTCGGGCCTTTGGGTGGCGAAGATCTTCCCTCCCAGGCTCAGGAAGATCGTGCTCGCCGGTTCCCTTCTCACCGTTCCCGTTGGGTGCTTACTGGGAGGATGGTTCGGTGGGCTCTTTGGCAGGGCCCCTCCCCTTTGGGTGGATCCCCTGAAGAATCCCATCCCCATCCTCAAGCTCGCGGTCTTCCTGGGCATCCTTCAGATCGTGTGGGGAGTGGTGGGGGGAGCCTGTTTGAAGGATGCGTTCAGGAAGGAATGGACCAGACTCTTCCTAGTGCATCTCCCCCAGCTCTTCTTGGTGCTCGGTTTCTTCGGTTTGGCCCTTTGCTCCCTGGGCGTGGGTCTCAGGGAATTCGGTCTTTCCTTCAGCTTTCCCAAGCTGAGCCTGGTGGAGGCCTTCAGCCCCCTTTCCCCCGCTCCCTCCCCCGTCCCGCTCTTCAGACTCCTCTTCTACCTGGGACTCTTCCTGGGTATGCTGGGTTCGGCCCTCACCGCCGGCTCCCTTCTCTCCGGAGTGGGTAGTTCCGTCAACTTCGCCTACGGCATTACGGGTTTGGTGGCGGATGCCGCCTCCTACACCAGGCTTACCGCCCTCTGCATTTCCTCGAGCATCATAGCCTTCGCCATCAACTACATCTTGGGCTGGATCTACGAGAGCATAGCTCCCCCCTTGCAGGGAATTTCCCCCGTTCTGGTCATCCTCTTCCTCGCCGTGTTGGTCTTGGTCTTTTTCTTGGGACACTGTTTCAACCTCTTCGTACAGAGCCTTGGGGCCTTCATCCATACCATGCGTCTCCACTACGTGGAGTTCTTTTCGAAGTTCTACGAGGGAGGAGGGGAAAAGTTCTCACCCTTCAAGGTTAAAAGGATGTTCACACGAGTAAAGAGGAGATAAAATGGTAGCAGAAGGCGTTTGGGTGGTTCTAGCGGCTTCCCTCGCCATTGCCGTACCCGGAGTAATGGCAGGACTCGGAGTGGGCATGACCGGTGTTACCTGTGCAGCCATTGCGGGGGAGGATCCCAAAAAGGCATACAGGGTCTTCGTGTACGAGGTGATGCCTGGGACGCAGGGTTTCTATGGCTTCGTGGCCGGTTTCCTCATCATCTTGGGCACTGGGCTTTCGAAGGGGGCAGCGGTTAAACCGGAAGTAGCGGGATTGGCGGTTCTCTGTGCGGCCATACCCTCCATCCTCCAGGGCTTCACCTCTTACCCGCAGGGAATGGTGGCTTCGGCCAGTGCCACTTCCTTCGCCAAGAGACCTGAGGTTTTCGCGGCTGGCATGATGTACACGGTGATGGTGGAGATTTACGCCATCCTGGGACTCCTCGCCACCATCCTTCTCCTGACCTTCATAGGGGCCTTGTGAAGGAGGGAGGAAATGGCGGAGAGGGGGGCCCAGCTGATAGCCCAGGATATCTTGGGTGAGGCCAGAAAGAGGGCCGAGGAGATTCTGGAAAGGGCTAGGAAGGAAGCCTCCTCCCTGCTGGAGATGGCTGAAGGGGAGGGAAGGAGGGAAGGGGAGGAAGAACTGGGGAGGATGAGGGAGAAGGCCAGACAGCAGTACGAGGAGAGGGTGGCGAAGGGAAGGGTGGAGGGGAGGAAGGAAATACTGAAGAAGAAGGAAGAGTTGATAGAGGAGGTCTTCAGGAAGGCGGAGGAGAGGCTGAGGAAGTACGTTTCTTCCAAGGAATACGAAAGGGACTTGGTGGAGCTCACCGTGAGGGCATGTAAGGGATTGGGTTCGACGGAAGTGGTGGTGGAAGCCAACGAGAGGGATCTACGGAGGCTGAAGGAAAGGGAGGAGGAGCTGGTGAGGAGGCTGGAAGGGGTAAGGCTTTCCTTCGGTGGACCACTGGAAACCCTCGGCGGGATAAGGCTGAGGTCCAAGGATGGAAGGATAGAGCTCGACGAGACCCTAGAAAACAGGATGAGGAGGGAGAGGGAAACCCTCCGCGTGAGGGTTGCCAAGCTTCTCTTCGAAGGATCCTGATGCTCGCCGTTCCCCTCCTCGTTTTCTTCCTCGTGGGTTTCTTCTTCCTCCTGGTCATCCTACACGCCAGGAGGACGGTCGGATACCTCTACTGCAATGCGGTGGTGAGTACTTGGGAGGCCAAACTCTTCCCCGAGGCCCGACTGTTGGAGCTGGCGGAAGTTCAAAGGTTCGAGGAGCTCAGGTCCTCCTTGGGTGAGGCGGGTTATCCCCTCCCCGAGAGCATGGATCCGATGGAACTGGAGAGGTCCCTCCTCGAGGTCTCCAGCGGTAGGCTGGCGGAACTCCTGGGAATGGTGCCGGAGGAAAGGAGGGAGACCGTACGCAGGATCTTGGCCAGAATGGAGGTTTGGAACCTGAAGGCCATCCTCACTTCCCTCCATCTGAAGGAATCCAAGGAGGAGAGGAGGAAGCGCCTCCTCCCCTGTCCCACCCTCCCCAAAGAAAGATTGGAGTTCCTCGCTTCCGCCGAGACCCTAGAACAGTTGCTGGAATTCCTGAAGGAGAGCGAGTATTACGGGGTGCTCTCCTCCGCCCTGGAGGAATATGGGAGGGAAGGTCTCTCCCCCCTCCTCTTCGCCCTCGACCGTCACTATTATTCGCGCCTTTGGGAGGAGGTGGTGGGGAAGAAGGCGCAGAGGTCCGTTCTGGTTCCCCTCGTGGGTTTCGAGATAGATTCCCTCAACCTCAGGCTCATCCTCAGACTGAAGAGGGAAGGGGTTCCACCGGAAAGGATAGATGCCCTCGTAATACGCCTCCGTCCACCCTACCAGCTCGGGGAGGAACTCTTGAAGGCCCTCATCTCCGCCGAGGACCTCAGGACCTGTGTGGAGCTCCTCTCCCACACCCCCTACGGAAGGATCCTCTCCCCCCTCCTCCCCCAGCTGGAGGCGGGGGACCTCTTCCCGCTGGAAAGGGCGCTGGAGGAGGAACACCTCAGGCTCTGCAGATGGGCCTCCCTCACCAAACCCTTCACGCTTGCCCCCATCTATTCGTACGTGAGGAGGAAGGAGGTGGAGGTGAGGAACCTCCATCTCCTGCTCAGGCTCAAACTGGAGGGGGCGCCACCCGAACGCATAAAGGAACTGCTCGTGAGGGTGCCTGGACTTGAGGCGTGAAGTGGTCGTGGTGGGGGAAAGGGAGACGGTGGTGGGCTTCGCCCTGGCTGGGGTGAGCAGGGTGTATCTCCACTCCTCCAAGGAAGAGACCCTTAAGCTCCTCAGGGATTTGCTTAAGGAGGAGAAGGTGGGTCTCATCCTCCTCACCCACAGGGTGGCGGAGGAGCTGGGGGAGGAGTTTGAGAGGATGGTGAGGGAAAAGGGTCCTTTTCCGATGGTGCTCAGGATCCCGGATGGAAGGGGCTACCGTCCCGAAAGGGATGAGCTGGAGGAAATGGTCAAGAGAACGGTGGGGGCGGAGGTGGTGCTGAGGAGGGAAGAGGAATGATGGCCCTCTCTCCCACCAGGATGGAGCTTCTCAAGCTGAGGAGGAGGATAGCCCTAGCCAAGAGAGGCCACGATCTCCTCAGGGAAAAAATGGATGCTCTGGTGATGGAGTTCTTCGAGGTTCTGAGAAAGGTATACGAGGCGAGGGAGAAGGCCTTCGAGCAACTGGCCAGGGCCCATCTTTCCCTTTCCGCCTGCATGGCGGTCTGGGGAACGGCCGAGACCGAACAGGCGGCAAGGGAAGCGAGGAAGGAAGTGGGCCTGGAAACCTCCCTGAGGTACATCATGGGGGTACCCGTGCCCATGGTGGAAATGGGTGAAACGGTGCGCAACGCTTTTGGGAGAGGATATTCCCTCCATCCTTCCCCCTCCCTTCTGGATAGGGCTTCGGAGGACTTCGAGAGGGCCCTCAAGCTCTTGGTGGAGGTGGCAGAACTCGAGGAAGCCGCTAGGGCCCTGGCTTGGGAACTGGAGAGGACGAGGAGGAGGGTCAACGCCTTGGAGTATATCCTCATCCCGAGACTGGAGGCGGCACTCAAGTTCATAGCGATGAGGCTGGACGAAATGGAAAGGGAGCACTTCTTCAGGTTGAAGAGGATTAAGGCCATGCTCGAGAGGAGGGAGGGAGGTGGAGGAAGTACTCAAGGCTGAGCTGGCCAAGCTCAATTCCCCCTTTCCGAAGGAAAGGATTTCCCTCAGGCAAGCCCTTTCCAGCGAGAGGCCGGGTGTTCCCCTGACCAACGGGGATTTCCTAGTTTTCAAAAGGGAGGAGCTGGAGCTCCTCGCCAAACTGGTTCCGGAGGAGGAGAGGGAACTCCTGAGACTCCCCATCCTCCTAGTCCTGGATCCGGGCTTGGGTAGGGGGGCGGTGAGGATAGGGGAGAAACTGGGGGCAAGGGCGATAGGGAAGCTGCTGGGGAAGGAGGTGGGGGGTGGGGAACTGGTCATCTATCGTCCTGAGCTCTTGGAAGTGAGGAGAAAGCTTCCCACCACCACCCATTACCTCTTCCTTCCATGAGCGAAAGGAAATGGTCGGTCTTTCTCCTCCTCTTCTATCCCTTCTCCTTCGTCACGGTGATGACGGGTCTTCTGGCCTTCCTTCTCCTCCTGGCGGGGGTGGAGAAGAGAATCCTGGTACCGTGTGTCCTCTGGTTTTACTTCGCTTCCTTCCTCTCCGTCTACCTGATGGCGCGCAGGATCCTCAGGAAGTTCGGTTTCGAAAGACTCTTCTTCCTTTTCATCCTCACGCTCGGACTGCTTTCCCTCCTTTCCCTCCTACCCCTCCTTTGACTATGCAGCCTTCCTGTGCAAGTACTTGGAGATGAACTTGGGATCCACCCTCGTGAGCTCATCCTCGGGAAGCATGCTGAGCAGCTCCCAACCCAGGTCCAGCGTCTTCTCTATGGATCGGTCCTCGTCCCTCCCTTGGTTCACGAACCTGCGTTCGAAGGCATCGGCGAACTCCAAGTACTTCTTGTCCCTCTCCGTGAGGGCTTCCTCCCCCACCACCGCCACGAGGGCCCTCAAGTCCCTGCCTTCGGCATAGGCAGCATAGAGCTGGTTGGAAACATCCGAGTGGTCTTCCCTCGTTTTTCCCTTCCCTATTCCATCCTTCATGAGCCTGGAAAGGGAGGGAAGGACGTTGATGGGTGGATAGATCCCCTTTCGATGGAGTTCCCTCTCCATCACGAGCTGTCCTTCCGTGATGTAGCCCGAGAGATCGGGGACGGGATGGGTGATGTCGTCTCCGGGCATCGTGAGGATGGGCATTTGGGTCACGGAACCGCTCTTTCCCTTCACCCTCCCAGCCCTCTCGTAGATGGTGGCAAGGTCCGTGTACATGTAGCCGGGATAGCCCCTCCTGCCCGGGACCTCGCTCCTCGCAGCGGAGAGCTCCCTCAGGGCTTCCGCGTAGTTGGTCATGTCCAGCAGGATTACCAGGACGTGCATCCCCTGCACAAAGGCCAGGTATTCTGCCGTGGTGAGACCGAGTCTGGGGGTGAGGATGCGTTCTATGGCGGGGTCGTTGGCCAGGTTCAGGAAGACCACGGCCCTCTCGAGGGCGCCCGTCCTCTCGAAGTCCCTGATGAAGAAGGAGGCATCTTCATGGGTGATGCCCATGCCGCAGAAGACCACCGCGAACTTCTCTTCCTCCCCCAGCACCTTTGCCTGCCTCGCCACTTGGGCAGCCAGTTCGTTGTGGGGGAGACCGGAGCCCGAAAAGATGGGAAGCTTCTGTCCCCTCACGAGGGTGTTCATCCCATCTATGGCCGAAATCCCCGTCTGGATGAATTCGGATGGGTATTCCCTCGCGGCTGGATTGAGGGGGGCCCCGTGGACATCCCATTCATCTTCGGGAATGGGCTTGGGTCCTCCATCTATGGGTTCCCCCCTTCCGTTGAAGATCCTTCCAACCAGATCCATTCCCACTCCAAACTTGACGGTTTCTCCCGTGAACCTCACCTTCGTCTTGGAGGTGTCTATTCCTCCCGTCCCCTCATAAACCTGCACCACCGCGAGGTTCTCCCTGGCATCCAAAACCTGTCCCCTCCTCCTTTCCCCGGTGGGGGTAATGATCTCCACCACCTCCCCATAGGCCACCCCCCTCACTCCCTCCACCACCAGGAGAGGACCGGATACCTCCTTTATCGAAAGATACTCCAGACCCTTGCTTTCACCCTTCAACCCTTACCCCTCCTCAATCCCTCGAACTGTTCATCTATTTTCCTCTCCAGTTCCTTTTCCACCTTCTTGAACTCCGCAAGGGGGAGTTTCTTCATCCTTGCGAGTTCCTCCCTCACCGGCAACTTCCTTATCTCGGTCACGGAAATTCCCTCCCTTGCGGCCTCCATGCATTTCCGGTAGAACCTCAGCAGGAGCTTGAGCATTCCGAGCTGCTTCTCCGGCGGACAGTGGCTGTCCACCTCATCGAAGGCGAATTGTTGCAGGAAGTTCTCCCTGATCATCCTGGCGGATTCGAGGACGGCCCTCTCCGGCTCCGGAAGGGCATCCGCCCCTATCAACTTCACGATCTCCTCCAACTCCGCCTCCTTCTGGAGGAGGGCCATGGCTTCCGCCCTCAAGGCTTTCCAGTCCTCCCCTAGCCTCTTCCTCCACCACTCTTCCACGCCATCCACGTAGAGGGAATAGCTGGTGAGCCAGTTGATGGCGGGGAAGTGACGGCGGTAGGCGAGGGCGGTGTCGAGGGCCCAGAAAACCTTCACGATCCTGAGGGTATTGGTGGAAACGGGCTCGGAGAGGTCACCTCCCGGTGGCGAGACCGCCCCCAATACCGTGAGGGAGCCATACCTCTCCTCGCTCCCCAGGGTCTTCACCCATCCCGCCCTCTCGTAGAACTCCGCCAGCCTGGAGGCAAGGTAGGCCGGGAAGCCCTCCTCCCCGGGCATCTCCTCCAACCTCCCCGAGATCTCCCTCATGGCCTCAGCCCAGCGGGAGGTGGAGTCGGCCATGAGGGCCACATCGTATCCCATGTCCCTGAAGTACTCGCCCAAGGTGATGCCCGTGTAGACGCTGGCCTCCCTGGCCGCCACGGGCATGTTGGAGGTGTTGGCTATGAGCACCGTACGCTCCATCAGGGGCCTACCCGTACGCGGATCCCTCAGCTCCGGGAAGTGTACCAACACATCGCACATCTCGTTTCCCCTCTCCCCACACCCCACGTAAACCACGATGTTGGCGTCGGCCCACTTGGCCACCTGATGGAGGAAAACGGTCTTCCCCGTCCCAAAGCCTCCAGGGATGGCTCCCGTTCCCCCCTTGGCTATGGGGAAAAAGGTGTCCGCTATGCGCTGCCCTATGAGGAGGGGTTCCCTCGGATCCAGCTTTTCCTTATAGGGCCTAGGCTTACGAACGGGCCAGAGCTGCATCAGTTTCACTTCCTCCTCCCCCTTCGGTCCCTCCACCCTCACCACCGTCTCCTCCACCGTGTGTTTTCCCTCGCTCACTTCCACCACCCTTCCCCTCATCCCCGGGGGGACGAGGATGCGGTGCTCCACCAGTTCGGTTTCCTTCACCACCCCCACCACGTCCCCCTCCACCACCTCATCCCCTTTCTTTACCCTCGGCTCAAACTCCCATTTTTTCTCCCTGTCCAGGGCGGGGACGTAAATTCCCCTTTTCACCATCTCGCCCACCCTCTTACTTATTTCCGTGAGGGGTCGTTGTACCCCATCGTAGATGGTACCTATCAGTCCAGGACCGAGCTCGACCGAGAGGGGTCTTCCCGTCCTCTCCACCTTTTCTCCCGGTTTCAGCCCCGAGGTTTCCTCATAGACCTGGATGATGGCCCTCTCGCCCTGCAGTCCTATGATTTCACCCATGAGACCCTCCTCTCCCACCCTGACGAGCTCGTACATCCCCGATCCCCTCATGTCGTCGGCCAGAACCACAGGACCCGTGATCCTCACTATCTTGCCCAAGTCAATCTAAAGAAGTGGGTGAGGATCGTAAAAATATATGCCCCAAGGTTACTTAAGGAGTCCTAAACCCGAAAGAACTTCCCTCAATCTCTTCCTAGTTCCCTCTCCCACCCTTACGAGGGGAAGGCGGGGGGGACCGGCTGGGAGACCCACCATTTCCATGGCTTCCTTCACGGGGCACGGATTGGTTTCGAGGAAAAGGGCTTCGAAGAGGGGAGAAAGTTCGTAGTGGATCCTCCTGGCATCTTCCACCCTCCCTTCCCTGAAGGCCCTCACCATCCTCACCATTTGGGAGGGAACGAGGTTGGAAGCCACGGAGATTACTCCCACGGCCCCAAGGGCCATCATGGGTAGGGTGTGGGAATCGTTTCCGGAGGTCACCATGAAGTCCTCCCCCTTCGTTAGCTCTATGATCTTGGAGATCTGGTCGAAGTTTCCGCTGGCTTCCTTTATCCCCACCACGTTCTTCAGCTTGGCCAGCTTGGCCACGGTTTCGGGGGCTAGGTTCACGCCCGTCCTGGAAGGAATGTTGTAGAGGATTTGGGGTATATCCACCTCTTCGGCCAGGCGCTTGAAGTGCTGGTAAAGACCTTCCTGCGTCGGCCTGTTGTAGTAGGGGACCACCACCAGTGCCCCATCGGCTCCCCTCTCCTTGGCTTCCCGCGTGAGCATGAGGGCCTCCCTCGTGCTGTTGCTCCCCGTCCCCGCGATCACGGGTACCCTTCCCCCTGCCGCCTCCACCACTATCTCCACCACCCTTAGGTGTTCTTCGTAACTCAGGGTGGAGCATTCCCCCGTGGTCCCCACCGGCACGAGGCCGTCTATTCCGCTCCTTATCTGGAACTCCACATTCTTCTTCAGACCCTCCTCGTTCAGCTCCCCGTTCTCGAGGAAAGGGGTAACCATTGCCGTGAGCACACCCTCAAACATCCAGACAGCTCCTGCGGAGGGTTTCCACCGCCCTTTCCCTATCCTCCCACCTGAAGAAGAAGCTTATGGAAGCCCTGCTGGAAAGGATTTCCACGATGTTGATTCCTTCCCTGGCAAGGGGGGCGGTGAGCTTGGCGATCATTCCCGGAGTGTCTATGAACTTCTCGCTCTCCACCACCACCAAGGCCAGGTTGTCTTCGCTGGTCACCGACTTCATCACCTTGCTCCTCTTCACCTGCTGGTGAACGAGTTCCACGGCCTTCCTCAGATCCCTCTGCCAGACGTAGAGGGAGAAGGATCTGGGACCTATGGATACCCCCAGGATGTTCAGACCCCTCTTGCTCAGGGGGGAGATGGCCTGCAGGAGCACACCGGGCGTTTCCTGCATTCCCTCCCCCACCACCGTGAGCATCCCGATCGGTTTTTCGTGGAGGGTGATCTTCATCTTTCCATTTTCCATGATGCCTCCCTTTATGGTGGTTCCCCGAGCAGATAAATCTCCATGCCTGAAGTGTATGACCTTGGCATCCATTTCCGGGAGTTTGTAGTTCATGGCAGCTGGGTGCATCACCCTGGCTCCAAACCTTCCCAGTTCCCTCAACTCTAGGGCCGTGAGGGATTTCAGCAGCTTGGCATCCTTGAATTCGTTAACATCTGCCGTCATCACACCCTCCACATCCGTGACGATGATCACTTCGGAGGCCCTGAGGTATTTCCCGAGGATGAAAGCGGTGGTGTCGCTTCCACCCCTCCCCAAGGTGGTGATCTCCCCCTTGAGGTTCCTGCCCAGGAAGCCACAGACCACCGGTACTATCCTCTCCTTGAGGAGGGGTTCCAGGTATTTCTTCACCCTTTCCTCCGTCCTCTTCTCATCCACCCTTGCCTTCGAAAAGGAGGAATCCGTGATGATGGGCCATTCCTTCATCTCGGGATCTATGGCTTTGGCCTTCACCCCCAAGCTGCGCAGGGCGGCGGCGAAGATCCTGGCGCTGGTCCTTTCCCCCATGGCGAGGATGTCATCGAGATCCTTGGCCGTGAGGTTCTCCCCGGAAGCTTTCCTCGCCACCTCCAAGAGCTCGTCCGTGGTATGGCCCATCGCGGAAACCGTCACCACTATTTCAGCACCTTTCCTCCATTCCCTTTCCACGGATTTGGCGGCCAGCCTGATCCTTTCCCCGTTCCCGAGGGAGGTCCCACCGAACTTTACCACGATTCTCCTCATCCCAACCAACTCGGAAGGAGGTCATACCTCCATAGATCCTCACAGGTCTCCCTTTTTCTTATTATTTCAGCCCTTTCCCCCTTCACCATCACCACTGCGGCCCTGGGTCTGGAGTTGTATTGGTTGGCCATCGTGAGGGTATAGGCTCCGGCGTTAAAAACGACCAACACCTCCCCCCTTTTTGCCCTGGGCAACTTCCTCTCCCTTCCTATGACGTCGCCCGCCTGGCAGAGGGGTCCCCCCACGTTCACGGTTTCCCTCTCCTCCTCCCCCATCCTATCCGCCAGCTCCATGTGGTAGTAGGTTCCGAGGAGGGCGGGACGGAGGAGGAGGTTGGTACCACCGTCCACGCAGAGCCAGGTGGGCCTTCCCCTCCTGGGTTTCACGTATTCCACCCTGAGGAGGAGGATTCCCGCATCGTTCACCAGATACCTTCCCGGTTCGAGGACCAGCGTGAAGGGTTTCAGTCCCTTCCCCACATATTCCCTGAAGATGGGGACCACCCTTGAGGCCAGATCCTCTGGGGAGGGCCCCTTCTCCCCAGGTCTTTCCGGTACCCCCAGCCCACCACCCATATCCACGAATTCCAGCTCCATTCCCAGTTTTTCCTTGAGGAGGAGCAGGAAGTCCATCACCTTCCTCACCCCTTCCTCGAAGGGGCTCAGATCCAGCAACTGGGAGCCCAGGTGGAAGTGGATGCCTTCTATTCTCAGCCCCTCTTCCTTCGCCCTACGGAAACCCTCCAACGCCTCCCCCGTTTCCAGTTCCATTCCGAACTTGCTCTCCTTCACCCCCGTCGCTATGTAGGGATGGGTTGGAACCTCTATGCCCGGATTTACCCTCAATCCCACCCCAGCCTTCTTCCCCATTCTCCTGCAGATTCTCCCCACCACCTCTACTTCCTCCAAGCTGTCCAGGTTGATCCTTATTCCCTTCTCCACCGCCAGCTCTATCTCGGCCTCGCTCTTGGCGTTTCCGTTGAAGAAGATGAGCTCCGGGGGGACACCCACCTTGAGGGCCATCCTGAGTTCTCCCTCGGAAACCACTTCCGCCCCCGCCCCTTCCTCCCTGAGCACCCTGCATACGGCCAGGAGGGAGTTGGCCTTATAGGCATAGGCCACGATCACTTTTTCCCATTTGCTTGCGAAGGCTTCCCTGAAGCGTCTGTAATTCTCCCTTATCCTGTTCTCGTCCATCACGAAAAGTGGGGTTCCGAATCTTTCCGCCAGCTCCGAGACCCTGAGCTCACCCACTCTCAGGCGCCCTTCCCCATCCACCCAGAAGTTCCCGAACACGTTCCTCCCTCTTCCTTTTTATCTCCCTTTTTAATTCCTCCCCTCCAACGTTCGAAAGCCTTTTTTGCCTCCTCTCAAAGGAAAGAAGCTTGATAAGAACGGAGCTCTGTGAGGAGCTGGGAATCAAATACCCCATCATCCAGGCAGGGATGGGGCCCTTTGGTACCAATAAACTGGCCGTGGCTGCAGCCAATGCCGGTGTGTTGGGATTGATAAGTGCGAGTGC
Organism: Candidatus Hadarchaeales archaeon; assembly: GCA_038736355.1. Lineage (NCBI taxonomy): Archaea > Methanobacteriati > Hadarchaeota (SeqCode) > Hadarchaeia (SeqCode) > Hadarchaeales (SeqCode) > Hadarchaeales archaeon (SeqCode). The sequence continues at coordinate 398,977 of JAVYML010000001.1, read as the reverse complement.
GCTGGAGTTCAAGTTCATGTCCGAGGACACCTACGAGATGTTCAAGAGGACCTTTGAGCCTGGAATGGAGGGTCCCACCCCCGCGGAGACCTTGAAGAACATTTTCAGGCATACCCTGGAGAAAACCAGGGAGTCGAAGGGGATCTTCGGGGTAAACGTGATGGTTTCCGAAGAGGTGAGGGGGCCGGCCGAGGAGATGATCCGGGCCACGCTGGAGGTGAGGGAGGAAGATCCGGAGATGAAGAAGAGGCTCAGGGTGCTGGTTACTTCCGCGGGCAACCCGGTTCCGTGGAGGGAACTGGTAAAGTCCTCCGATATCTTCTGGATGCATGTGGTACCTTCCGTGAGGGCGGCCAAGAAGTGCCTGGAGGCGGGGGTGGATGGGATCATAGCTTCCGGGCATGAGGGTGGTTTCCATGTGGCTTGGGAACCCTTACACAGCATGGTCCTCCTGCCCGCCGTGGTGGAGGCATGTCCCGGGGTTCCGGTGGTGGGTGCAGGGGGCTTTTGCGATGGGAAAACGCTCGTGGCGGCCCTGGCCCTGGGAGCCCAAGCGGTGCAGATGGGGACGAGGTTCCTGTGTACCCAGGAGAGCGATTTCGTGGATCTCTGGAAGGAGAGTATCCTGAAGGCGGGAGACAGGGGAACGATCGTGGCCAGGGGAATAGTGGGTCCCGCCAGGTACATCAGGACCCCCTTCGCGGAGGAGATGGCCGAAGTGACGGCGAAGTATTCCCCGGGAGTTTACATCGGAAGGCCCGACGACCTTACGACCGTTCCCGTGGAGGTCCTCATGAAGGAGATGGAGGGCTTCATGGCAACCTATGCCGGGGACAGGGAGAGGGCCTTAACCGCGGGAGGTGAGTGCGCCCAAAGGATCAACGATCTTCCCACCGTGAAGGAACTCGTGGAGAGGATAATGAGGGAAGCCGAGGAAACCTTGGAGAGACTGAAGAAGCTTTAGCTGAGATAGCCCGTGTAGCCCTCCCAGGAGCGGTAGGAATTGTCGCTGAGGGTGAGGTGGACCTTCACGTAGTACTGTCTTCCCCTCTGGGGATGCTCCCCTCCCGGAAGGTTCCACTTCGCCATATCCTCCTTCAGCACGATTTTGTGGTTCTCCGGTGAGGGAAAGCCCCCGAAGTCGGTCTCGATGACGTTGTCCACGAACCCTATGCCGTTCCCGTAATCGATGCCCACCGACCAGGAGGTGACCCCCCTTCCTCCACTCGTGATCTCCACCACCACCGCGAAGTCGTAGGGTGAGACGTTACCCATGAAATCGATCCAGTCGTCAAAGTAGACCCTATCGATAGAAAAATACTCGGTGGGAAAACCTGGGGGAGTTCCCCCTTCCTCCTTTTCAGAGCGGAAAACCACGAAGGAAGAAGCGGCTATCACCACCACTACCACGAGGACCAGCAGGATTCCCCAATACTTCATCCTTCCACTTTCCCTCCACCTTTTTAAGCTTGATGGTGGAGGAAGGGGAGGATTTGGGATGGAAGTGAGGGACCTGGTTTCGAAAGAGTTTCAGACCATAGGAGAGGAGGACTTCCTCTCCAAGGCGGTGGGGATGTTCAGGGAGGGAAAGGTGAGACCGGGAGGGGCCTTGCTCGTGGTGGATGGGAGGGGAAAATGTAAGGGGGTACTCACCGAGCGCATGATCGTGAGGTCCAGACTGGACCCCAGTAAAACCAAAGTGAAGGCGGTCTACCGTCCCTCCCCCTTCCTTTCACCCGAAGAAAGGGTGGAGGAAGCGGCGAGGTTGATGGTTGAAAACGACCTCAAGCATCTCCCGGTCGTGGAGGGGGGAAGGATCGTGGGGGTGGTGACGGACATGGCCATCCTTCAGAAGATGGTGGAGGGGGAGGAGGGTTTGAGGCGGGTCAAGGAGGTGGCCACGAAGGAGGTGAGGACAATAGACGAGAACGAAACTTTGGCCACCGCCCTAGCGGTGATGAGGGAGGAAGGAATCTCCAGGCTTCCCGTGACGAGGAAGGGCAAACCGGTGGGCATCATCACCATGCACGATCTGGTGGTGAACGTCATAAGACCCAAGGATCAGGTGAGGTTCGGGGATCTGGCTGGGGAAAAGCCCAAACCCCTCGGCACTCCCGTGAGGGGTTTGATGAGTGAGCCCCTCCTCTGGGTTCGTCCCGAAACCACCCTCAGGGAAGCGGTGAAGTTGATGGCGGAAAGGGACGTGGCTTCTTTGGTGGTGATGGAGGACGGAAGGCTGGAAGGAATCCTCACGAAGAGCGATCTCCTTTCCTTCTTGGCGAGGAAAGAGGAAAGGGGAGGGGTTTATCTCCAGCTTTCCCTCGACAGGAGCTCGGTGGACGATTTGGAATACGAACGCATGCTCTCGGATCTGAAGGGTTTCGTGAGGAAGTATGCCACGCTGGTGAGGGGAGGAATGATCTCCGCCCACTTCAAGAGGATAGGAAGCAAGGGCAAGGATAAGCCCCTCGTGAGCTGTAGGCTCACCGTGAAGGGGAAGAGCCAGCTGGTGGGGGTGGGGGAGGGATGGGGTTTCGCACAGGCCCTTTCCGCCGCCATGGAACACTTGGAAAGGAGGCTCATGAGGAGCAGGGAGAGGGAAAAGGATCACAGGTTGGAGGAGAGACTCTTAGAAAAATTCATCTGGGAATGACTACCCGAGCTCCCCCAACCTCTTCAGAACCTCCAGGGCTTCCTCCCTCCTTTCGGGCAATACCACCGAGTAGACCTGACATCCCCTTTTCCCGAATTCCTCAGCCCTCTCCCCCACCTCTTCGGCCGTAGCCCAATCCTGAAGGGAAAAGACGAAGGAGTTCCTCCTTTCCCTGGGCAGATTTTCCTTCAGGAAGCGAGCCAGCTTTCCATATCGTTCGGGAGAAAGGGCGGCGGGAATCCAGCCAGAACCGTAGCGGAGGGTGAGTTCCAGCATACGCTTTCCGGTGCTCCCTATCCATAGGGGTGGATGGGGTTTCTGGAGGGGTTTGGGTTCCAGGATGGCACCCCTGACGGAGTAAAACTCACCCTCAAAATCCACCCTTTCCTCCGTCCACATTTTCACCATGAGTTCCAAGGCTTCCCTCGTTCTCCTCACCCTCGTTCCCGCACTTTCCCATTGGGCGTAGATCTGGAATTCGTCTATGTGCCATCCCGCCCCCACCCCCACTATCAACCTTCCTCCGGACAGATGGTCCAGGGAGGAGATCATCTTGGCGAGGAGGAGGGGATTCCTGAGGGGGAGGGGGGTCACACAGGTTCCCAGTTTTATTTTCTCGGTTTTGGCGGCCAGGAAGGAGAGAAGGGTATAGGCTTCCAGGGTCCTCTCCCCACCCTGCATGGGAAGGAGGAAGTGGTCCCAAACCAGGAAGGCCTCCGCCCCCCTGCGTTCGGCTTCCCTGACCATTTCCACCGCTAGGGAGGGATGGGAGTACTCTCCGTAGGCAGGATAGATTACCCCGAACTTCATTCCCTTACCTCCAGTCCGTGGTAGGGAAAAATGTTCTCCTTCACCTCCTCCACCACTTCCCTCACCCCTTTCCAAACGGAAGGGGGGGAAGTTCTCTTCTCGTCCATCAAGTTTTCCAGTTTCTCGAGGGGGAAGCCTGAGAGGGAGGAGAACATGATGGTCCAGCACCGGCAGACGTCGGAGGAGCTATATCCTCCTCCCCCCAGCACCAAGTACTTACCCCCACAGAGCTCATGGGAGAGCTCATGAACGAGCTGGGAGAGCCTGAGATAACCGTGGGTCGTTAGGCCCAATCCCACGAGGGGATCCCTGAAGTGCCCATCCACTCCGAATTGGTGGATGAGGATCTCCGGCCGATAGGCTCTCAGGAGGGGAGGGACCACTTCCTCGAAGGCGAAGAGGTAAGCATCGTCCGAGGTCCCTGCTGGAAGGGGAACGTTCACCGAATAGCCTTCACCCTCCCCCTTTCCCTTTTCCCAGGGGTATCCGGTTCCTGGATAGATTCCTTCCCTGTGGAAGGAAATCTTCAACAGGGGTTCCTCGTAGAGGAGATCCTGGGTTCCGTCTCCATGGTGTCCATCCGTGTCTATCACCGCGATCCTCTTCACACCCTTCTTTTGAAGATATCTCACGGAAAGGACCACATCGTTGAAAACGCAGAAGCCCGCCGCATGTTCCCTGCCCGCATGATGCAGTCCTCCCCCTGGATTGAAGGCATGTTCCACTTCCCCGCTCAGTACCAGCTCCGCCCCCTTCAGGGAACCACCCACCACCCATAGGGCTCCCTCGTAGAGTTCTTTGGTGGCGGGAGTATCCCCGTAATCCAGGAAACCCCTCCCCCTTTCGCTCATCCTCTTCACGAAGTTCACGTATTCCTTCGAATGGACCATGAGGAGGTCCTCCTCCCTTGCCGGTTCGGGCTCCACCAGCTTGGCATACCCCTCCAGCACTCCCAGCTCCTTCAGTTTTTCCACGGTTTTCCTTTCCCTTTCGGGTTGGAAGGGATGGAAGGGGCCAAAGTGGTACTTCAAGTATCCTTCCGCATAGACCAGAGCACTTCTCATCCCTTTCCCCTTCTCGGCTTCAGAAAAAGGCTTAACCCTTCCTCCACGGAGAAAAAAGGATGGAAGCTGAGTTCTACAGGAGGGAACTGGAGAACGGCATGACCATCCTGGTGGAGCGAAGACAGCTTCCCCTTTTCTCCTGCGTGCTCGCCGTGAGGGCTGGTGCGGCCCACGAGCCGGAGGAAGAAAAGGGAGTGGCCCATTACTTGGAGCATTGTCTCTTCCAGGGAACGGAAACCCGTTCTTCCGAGGAGCTCTCGGCAGCGGTGGAGAAGAAGGGTGGGACTTTGAATGGGTTCACGGCGGAGGAGCTCACAGCCTTCTGGATGAAACTTCCCTCCCAATATCTGGATCTGGGTTTGGAGCTCTTGGGTGACATGCTCTTCCATCCCGCCTTCCATCCCGAGAGGCTGGAAAAGGAGAAGAAAGTGGTGCTGGAGGAAGTGAAGATGGTCCACGACAATCCGAAGAGTCACGTGTTGGGAAAAATCAAATCCCTCCTCTATGAAAAACCCTTTGGCGTGGAGGTGCTGGGTACAGTGAAAACGGTGAGGAGGCTCTCCCAAGTCTCGTTGAGGAACTTCCTGGAGAAATACAACCGCCCCATCCTTTCGGTGGTGGGGAAGGTGGATCCGGAGGAGGTGGTGGAATTGGCGGAGAGGTATCTTCCCTTCCCCAAAAGGGAGGAGCCGGATATCCGGGTGAGGGAGAGGAGGGGGGAGAGGGTGGAGAGGAGGGAAGAACTCAAACAGGCCCATGTGGCTCTGGGTTTCCACACCCCTACCTTGAGGGATAGAAGGAGGTATGCCCTTCAGTCCTTCTTGGCGGTGCTGGCAGACGGTGCTTCCTCCAGACTCTTCCAGGAGATCAGGGACAAAAGGGGTCTGGCGTACGAGGTCTCCGCCCATCTCAACGTGGGGAGGAACTACGGTTACGTGGCCCTCTATGCGGGAACGGAGGCTGGGAAGGTGGAGGAGGTGAGGGACCTCATGCTTTCCGAGATAAAGGGGATGTGCGAGCTTGAGAGGAAGGAACTGGAGGAGGCCAAGGAGCAGCTCATAGGTCAGCACAGGTTGATGATGGAGAACAGCTACAGGGTGGCCCTAGCTCTGGTTTACGAGGAGCTGGCGGGATCGGCCGAGGAGTTCTACAAGTACGAAGAGAGGATTTCCGAGGTGAAACTGGAGGAGGTGAGGGAGCTGGGGAGACTCAAGGACTATTCCCTTTACCTCCTCCTTCCGGAGGCGGGGGGATGAGGGAATTCCTTTACATCTTCTTCTCCACTTGGTTCTTTGGTCCAGTGGGTGGTACGGCCTGTGCTTCGCTCGAGGGCTTTCAGGCAGAGGAGATCCTCCTCCTCATTTCCTTCTGTAATGTTCTCATAGCCTTCCTGTGGCTCCTCTTGGCGGAGCTCCTCTTCCGCAGGCTGAAGCCCCTCTTTCACCTTGGAAAGGGATCAACCCTTACCTCCCTTGGCCTGCTGGCCTTTTCCCTGGGTTCGATGGTGGCGGTGATGACCGCCTATGGGTTGGGTGTGGGAAGGAAGGCCTTTCCCATCATCGCCCCTTGCGCCGTGGCGAGCGGGATCCTCTGGACCCTGGGAGCTTTGGGCCTCCTCACCCTCTTCCCTCCCTTCTGGCTCTACATGGGAGCCCTGGTGGTAACCCTTTTCCTCCTTTCCCTCAAGCTCTATTCCAACAGGGAATCCCTCAAGAGTTTCCTGAGGAACGGGAGGATGATAGGCCTCAGGTCAAATAGATCCCAAGACTAGTTCTTCGTACTTCCTCAGGAATCTCTCCCAGTATTCCTTCGCCGCCCCCCACTTGTCCCTTTGAAACTTCTCCCACCACTTCCTCCCGCTTTCGTTCTTCTCCGAGAGTTCCCTGGCCATGGTGGCCACCACATCCACTATCCTCTCTCCCTCGAAGAAAACAGGCCCCACACCCGCCTTCCTGTTGTATTCTACGATCCTCTTCAGTATTCCCTTGCAGTGGGCATCGTAGTCCACCTTTATCCCCCAAGCTTCCTCTAGAAGGCGGGGAAGGATGCGCTCGCTCCATCCCCTGTGAAACCTGCAAAGGCCGTTGTTTTCCGAGTACATCTCCTTGACCGCCCTTTGATAACAGAGTTCCGCGAATTCTTCCGGTTCCTTGAACTCCGAGTGATAGAAGGTGAAGTATTTCCCTTGGATGGGTACGGGCATGAGGTTACCCGGACTCCAGTACATGGCAGGGGTGATGGAACCGTCCCTCCCGAAGGCCACGTAAACTGCCAGATCCTCGAACCTCTTTCCCGTTTTCCTCACCCTTTCCTCAAACCTTCGATCGAATTCCTTCGCTGCCCTTCTCACCCCCTCCCCTATCAAACCCGAAAGCTCGTTCTCGCGGTAGGCCACGGCCTCGGCCAGTTTTTCCAGAAGGGTTGCATTTTTCCAGGAATCGGAGGGATGGAAGGAGGAGGGGTCGAAGGAAGGATTTTCCTCCAGTCCCAGTTCGTGGGGTTGTAGTAGCCCGGAATGGAGACATTCGAAGATCCATCCGCAGGTGTTTCCGAACTCTATGCCGTCAAAACCCAGAGAATCCACCTTGTACACGGCCCTTTCGGCAGCCCTTTGATCGAAGATCCCGCAGTTGGGACCGTTGGCTTCGTAGGGTTCATAATCCTTTTTGTATCTATCCCTCACCTTCTTACACACCCCTGGACAGGGTTCCCCGCAGTTTTTCCACACCTTCACCCTCACCCACGGTCTCGAGAACGTGGAGGGAATCTCCAGGGAAGGACGGAGGTGCTTCCTGGAGGTGATTTCTTGGTCGAACTGTTTGAGGTACTTGGTCCGGATCAGCCTTTCGTAGAGTTCCAGCCTCTTCTCCTTGGGAAGGTTCACGGAACTCCAACCAAACATGATCGCCAGTTCCCTAAGCACGAAGTAGTTTACCCCAAAGGTTCCTCCCGATCCCACCGCTTCGTCGTACCTGTATTTGACGGTGGCTTCCGAGGCCACCTTCATCATCCCCTTCCCAAGGAGTTTCTTGAAGACTTCCTCCGCCTCCTCCGGATCCGCTAGGTTGACTCCTGGAAACTTCCTCCATTCGTTCCTTCCCCCCAGCACCAGGGCTATCACCCCATGGGCCCTAGCCATCACGGAGCCAGGGCCCCCCCTGGCCGCCCAATCCTCGGCCCCCACGTCCTTTTTCTCCCCCTTCACGGCCGAGGAAAAGATTCCCCCCAGATTCGTGTGGAGGGAGGCGGGGCCCACACAGAGCACGCGGTATTCCAGCTGGCTTCCCCTCTTCCTGTACCATCCACCGAATTCCTCGAGCAGGAATTCGTGCAGGGCGTAAACACCTTCCTCACCTTCGTATCCCTTGTAAATCTCCTGGAGCTCACCCGGAGAAAGTTCCCTGAACTTCATCTCCAATCCAGAGGGGGAACCCTTCAGGGCCACCGCCAGGGGAGTTTCCGCCCTTCCCTCTAGGGCCAGGTATTCAACTCCCAGGTGACGGAAGGCATAGGCTGCCCCTCCTATGGTGGAAAAGAAGAAGCCCTCCCAAAGGGGAGAGCGGAAGCAAAGGGTGAGACGATGGGTCCCCGGTATGCAACTTCCAGCGAGTTTGCCCATTCCCAGGCAGAGTACGTTGTGTTCGTCGTAGGGGGGATAGAGGTAACTTCGATAGAGTTCGAGGTGGCAATAGAGGCCCCAGTCCACTGGCCCCAGAAGGTTCGGATCCTTCACTTCCGAGATCCGAAGCTCCTTCTTGCCAGCGTTCAGAAAGGCTACTCGGCTTTCCATTCACCCACCGGCGGCCGGAGGGAGGATCATCAGCAGGTCGCCCTCTTTTACCCTCGTTCTTTCTCCCTCGAGGAGTTTGACGTTCCTTCCGTTCAGGAGCAGGATGAAGGAGGAGGGAAGTTTTCCATTCTCCAAGAGTTCCAACTCTTCCAGTTCCCTCGAGAATCTCCTCTCGAATTCCCCGAGGATCTCCCCAACCGTGTTTCCTTCTATCTCCACTTCCCCTATCTTCTCCGTGAGGAGGAGACCCGGTTTGACCCTGACCCTCGGCATCACAGTATTTTGAGATAGCTTCTAAATAAATCAGGTTCATCCACCTATGGCCACCGGTAGGATCCGAATCCTGTCACCTTCTCTCAACTCCTCCTTTCCTTCGATGATTTTCTTTTCCCTGATCACCACTATCCCCTGTTCCTTCAAACCCAGTTTTGAAAGGAGGGCTTCCACCGTGGCCCCCTCCGGAAGCTCTATCTCCCTTTCCTCCAGCTCCTCCAGAATCCTCACCCTTATTTTCATCCCACTATCCCCCACCCACTGGTGGGAAGAGATAAACCACATCCCCCTTTTTGAGGGGGGTATCGAGTCCTTTGAGCCAACGGACTTCCCTTCCGTTGACCAGCACCTTTACCGTTTTTTTGAGGTCCTTTCCCCCTTCTTCCAGCAAAGCTTTTCCCAGCCCCTCTCTCTTCTCCTTGAGGATTAGGAGGAGGGAACGTACATTTTCGGCTTCCACTTCCATTTCTTCCCCGCCAGCCAGTTCCCTGAACTTGGCGAAAAATTTGACCTTGACCATTCAAAAAGAGAAGGAAGGGGGAATAAAAAAGTTGGGAGAAAAAACCGGTTCAGCACCTTTAAGAGAGGGAAGAGGAAGGTATAGAGGTCGAAAATGGTAAAGAAGGGTCCGAAGAGGCATCTCAAACGGTATGCGGTACCGCGGGCGGTGAAGCTTCCAAGGAAGTCCCTTCCTTGGGCAGTGAAGGCTGGACCAGGACCCCATCCTGCCGACCGGGCCCTTCCCCTCGCCATCCTCCTGAGGGATCTCTTGGGTCTGACCTCCACCCTTTCGGAAACCAAGAAGGTACTGGCCGAAAGGAAAGTACTGGTGGATGGGAGGGTGAGGACAGACCATCGCTTTCCCGTGGGACTGATGGATCTCGTCTCCCTTCCCTCCCTGGGCACTTCCTACCTGATCTCCATGGATAGGAACGGGAGGCTCATTCCCCTTCCCGCCGAAGAAACTTCCTTCAAACTCTGCAGGGTGACGGGAAAGAGGATGGTGAAGGGGGGGAAAATCCAGCTCTCCCTCCACGACGGTAAGACGGTGTTGGGGGATTACAACGAGGTAAAGGTGGGTGACACCCTCAAACTCTCCCTTCCCGACTACAGGGTGGTGGGGAGGATACCCTTCCAACCGGGTGTGTGGGCGCTCGTAACGGGAGGGAAGAACGTGGGAAAGGTGGGAAGGATCGCGAAAGTGGAGGGAAGGGAGGTGGAGCTGGAAGAGGATGGAGGCAGGTTTCAGGCTCCCTTCGATTACGTCTTTCCGCTGGATAAGCCCCTGGAGGTGAAGGCTTGAACCCCATGAGGGAAGTGAGGATAGAAAAGGTTACCCTCAACATAGGGGTGGGGGAAGGGGGAGAAAAACTTTCGAAGGCGGAAACCCTCCTCGAGAGGCTCTGTGGGCAGAAACCCTTCCGCACGCTTGCCAAGAAGACCATAAGGGAATTCGGCATGAAGAGGGGGGATCCCGTGGGCGTGAAGGTTACCCTGAGGGGGAAGAAGGCGGAGGAGATGCTGGTGAGGCTCCTCCAGGCCGTGGACAACCGTCTTTCCTCCAAGTGTTTCGATGGGAACGGTAACTTCTCCTTCGGCATAAGGGAATACATCGATATTCCTGGGGTGAAGTACGATCCGGAGCTGGGCATGTTCGGGATGGATGTGTGCGTTTCCTTGGAGAGGCCGGGATTCAGGGTGAAGAGGAGGAAGAGACAAAGGGCGAAAATACCACCTTCCCACAGGATAGGAAAGGAGGAAGCCATAAAATTCGTGACTGAAAAGTTGGGAGTAACGGTGGTGGAATGAAGAGGGTCTTCGGAAAGGGGGCTCACAAGTGCAGGAAATGCGGAAGGTCGGGCCCAGTCCTCACTAGGTATGGACTCTACCTTTGTAGGAGATGCTTCAGGGAGCTGGCCCCCAAACTGGGCTTCAAGAAATACCATTAGGTGTGGAGATGTTACTCGATCCCCTAGCCAACGCCCTCTCCAAGATCTACAACTGCGAAAAGGCGGGGAAGAAGGAAGTGGTGGTTTATCCCACCTCCAGATTGATAGAGAGGGTCCTAGAGGTTTTCAAGGAGGAGGGATACATCGAGGATTTCGTGAGGGAAGGGAATACCCTGCGCGTGAAACTCAGGGGGAGGATCAACAGGTGTGGGGCCATCAAACCCAGACACTCCGTGAAGAAGGGAGAATACGAGAAGTGGGAGAAGAGGTTCCTTCCCGCGAGCGGTCTGGGAACCATCGTCATCACCTCTTCCCAAGGGGTGATCTCCCTTTCCCAGGCCAAGGAAAGGGGGGTGGGTGGGAAGCTTTTGGCCTACGTTTACTAGGTGATGGCCATGCCCGAGGAAGAAATAGAGATTCCGGAGGGGGTGGAAGTGAAGATGGAGGGTGGAAGGGTGGAGGTCAGCGGACCCAAGGGCACGGTTTACAGGACCTTCAACCTCAGGGACATACAGCTGAGAATGGAAGGGAGAAGGATCAAGATCTCTTCCCCCTCGGAAAAGAGGAGGGTCAAGGCCATGATCGGTACCATCAAGGCCCACCTGCGCAATGCCTTCAAGGGCGTAACCCAGGGTTTTGTGTACAAGCTCAAAATCGTCTATTCCCACTTCCCCATCACGGTGAAGGTGGAGGGGGACAGGGTTACCATCCATAACCTCTTGGGGGAAAAGGTCCCGAGGGTGGCGAAGATCATGGGAAGGGCACAGGTGAGGGTGGTGGGTGATGAGATCATAGTGGAAGGTGTGGACAAGGAGGAGGTGGGGCAGACCGCCCTCAACATAGAACAGGCGAGCAGGGTGAAGGGAAGGGACCCGAGGGTCTTTCAGGACGGATGTTACCTTTTCGAGAGGGGATGAGGATGCAGAAGAGGAAACTTCCGAAGTTCAGGAGGCAGGAGTGGTTCAGGTACAAGAGGGTGGGGGAGAAGTGGAGGAGACCAAAGGGGAAGGACAGCAAGATGAGATTGGAGATCAAGGGCAAGCCTGCAGTGGTGAAGATAGGATACAGGAACCCCAGGGAACTGCGGGGCTTGCATCCCTGCGGTTTGAGGGAGGTTCTGGTGAGCCGTCCGGAAGATCTGGAAGGGATAGATCCCTCCACCCATGCGGTGAGGATTTCTTCCACGGTGGGGAAGAAGAAAAGGGAGCAAATCCTTTCCAGGGCCAAGGAGCTGGGCCTTAAGGTGCTCAATCCGGGGAGGGGAGGATGAAGCTCAGCACCCAGCGCAGGTTGGCGGCGAGCTTGCTTGGGGTGGGGGAGAACAGGATTTGGATGGATCCCTCCAGGCTTGAGGAGATCGCTTCCGCCATAACGAGGAGGGATGTGGAACGCCTGATAAAGGAGGGGGCGATAAGGGCGAAGCCCGTGAAGGGGATAAGCAGGGGGAGGAAGAGGGGAAAGGAGAGGAAGAGGGGGCCCGGGAGCAAGAAGGGTTCCTGGGGGGCGAGGCTCCCGAAAAAGGAGAGATGGATAAGGAGGGTAAGGGCCCTGAGGAAGAAGCTCAGGGAACTGAGGGACAGTGGCAAGATTTCCAGATCGGAATACCGCAGGCTATACCGGAAGGTGAGTGGGGGTTACTTCAGGAGCAAAGCCCACCTGGAGGCCTATCTGAAGGAGAGGGAGGGTGAGGGGAAGTGAGGAACTTCAGGAGGAGGAGGGAAGGAAGGACCGACTACAGGCTCAGGTTCAGGCTCCTCAAGTCCGGAAAGCCCCGTTTGGTGGCAAGGGTTTCCCTGAACCACGTGAGGGCCCAAGTGGTGGAGTTCAACGCCAAAGGTGATAAGGTGAAGGCATCGGCCTTTTCCGGGGAACTCAAGAAGTTCGGCTGGAAGGGAGGTACCTCCAATACTCCGGCCGCCTACCTGGTGGGTTTGATGTGCGGTTTGAGGGCCAAGAAGGCGGGAGTGGAGGAGTGCGTGCTGGACATAGGTTTGCATACTCCCGTTCCCTCTTCCAAGGTTTTTGCCGTGCTCAAGGGGGCACTGGATGCGGGTCTGAAGATTCCCCACTCGGAGCAGGTACTTCCCTCCGAGGAAAGGATAAGGGGAGAACACATCGCCGAGTATGCGAGACTCCTGAAGGAAGAAAGGGAAAGGGAGTATTCCAGGAGGTTCTCGGAGTATCTCAGGAGGGGTCTTCCCCCCGAGGAACTCCCGGACCATTTCGAGGAGATAAAAAAGGTCCTGGTGGAAAGGTTGGGTGGGTGAAGTGATGGAGAAACCTACCTTGGAGACTTGGGAACCGAAGACGGCGTTGGGAAGGGAGGTCAAGGAGGGAAGGGTGAAGAGTCTTTCCGAGATCCTCAGGAAGGGTATACCCATCAAGGAACCGGAAATAGTGGAATTTTTGGCCCCCAACTTGGAGGAGAGGATCCTTTCCATAAGCTTCGTACAGCGCATGCACAAGTCGGGGAGGAGGACGAAGTACAGGGTGCTGGTGGCGGTGGGGAATAAGGATGGCCTGGTAGGGGTGGGACACAACAGCGCGAGGGAGATAAGGGAGGCGATAAGGAAGGCCACCGTCACGGCAAAGATGAACTTGGTGGAGATAGCGAGGGGATGTGGCAGCTGGGAGTGCATGTGTGACAGACCCCATTCCGTGCCCGTGCAGGGAAAGGGGAAGTGGGGAAGTGTGGAGATCACCATAAAACCCGCCCCCAGGGGCTTGGGTCTGGTGGCCTCGGAAGTTCCCAAGACGGTGTTGGAGCTGGCGGGGGTAAAGGATGCCTGGACCTTTTCGAGGGGGGAAACTAGGACCACCATCAACTTTTCCATGGCCACGCTGGAAGCCCTCAAAAACATTACGAGGATAGCACTCGTGGGGAGGAAAAAGGGGATCCACCTGGGCCCCACGGGTGAGGGATCGGGAGGGGAGACCGGTGGCTGAGCTTTTGGCAGTGGTGAGGCTCAGGGGGAACATCAAGGTCAGAAGGGAGATGCTGGATACCCTCAGGATGCTGGGCCTTACGAGGGTGAACCATTGTGTCCTGCTCAGGGGAGGGGACTCGGAGAAGGGAATGTTGAAGAAAGTTAAGGATATGGTGACTTGGGGGGAGATCAACAGGGAAACCCTCCTCCACCTGCTGAAGAAGAGGGGGAGAATAAGGGGGGAACTTCCCCTCACGGAGGAGAGGGTGAGGGAATGGGGATTTTCTTCCCTCGAAGAACTGGCCGATGCCCTGCTGGGTGGTAAGGTTTGGGTGAAGGATTTGCCCGGACTCAAGAAGGTTTTCAGACTTCACCCCCCGAGGGGAGGCTACAGGGCCATCAAGAAGTCGGTGAAGGAAGGGGGGGACCTGGGTTATAGGGGGGAGGCCATCAACGAGCTGCTCATGAGGATGATCTGAGGTGGGAGGATGGTGGTCAGGAGGAGGAGGAAGGCCAGGAAGTACGACGGAAGAACGCATGGACGGGGATGCGCGAAGAGGGGAAGGGGGAGTGGAGAAAAGGGTGGAAAGGGATGGAGCGGGGGACACAAACAGAAGTGGAGCTACATCCTGAAGTATTTCCCCGATCACTTCGGTAAACATGGCTTTGTTCCCGTGGAGAGACCCGAACCGGTGGCCATCAACGTGGGGGAGATAGACGAGAGGATAGAGGAGCTCCTGGAGAAGGGTATCGCCGAGAGGAAGGGGGAGAGGATAGCGGTGGATGTGACGAAGCTTGGGGTGGAGAAGGTGCTTGGAGGGGGAAAGGTGGAGCACGCACTGGAACTCAAGGCACCCTATGTGACCGAGCTGGCGAGGGCCAAGATAGAAGGGGCTGGAGGTCTGGTGATAGGGGAGTCGGCCGATGAATCAGGAAGCGAAGCCTAAGTCCAGACTCTACGTTTTCAAGCCCGTCCTGAGATTCCTCCCCGAGGTGGAGGTTCCCAAGAGGCATGTTTCCTTCAGGGAGAAGTTCCTCTGGAGTGCTCTCGCCCTCCTGCTCTTCCTGGTGATGACCCAGATCCCCCTTTATGGGGTAGAAAAACCCATTCAGAGCTTCTTCGGGGCCCTCAGGTATGTGCTGGCGAGCCATGCCGGAAGCCTGGTGGAGCTAGGAATAGGACCCATCGTGACGGCGGGCATCATCATGCAACTGCTGGTGGGGGCAAAACTCATAGGTTTGGATCTGAGGGAGAGGGAGGATAGGGCCCTCTTCACGGGTGTACAGAAGCTCTTCGCCATCTTCATGGCGATCTTCCAAGGAGGGGCACTGGTGATGGGGGGATGGTACACCCGTGGAGGGAATCCCCTTCCCCTCGAGACGAAGATGCTCGTACTCGGCCAGCTCGTACTCGGGGCAGTGGTGGTGATGTATTTGGACGAGCTGGTTTCCAAGTACGGTTTTGGAAGCGGGATAGGTTTGTTCATCGTGGGCGGGGTGGCCACGGAGGTGATCTGGCAGGCCCTTTCCCCCTTCACCTATGGAGGGGAGCTGATAGGGGCCCTTCCCTTCTTCTTCAGCACCCTCCTCTCGGGAGGTCCCCTGTCGGAGGCCTTCACGAGGGGAGGGGCGAATATGCTCGGGGTAATAGCTACCGTGGGAGTCTTCCTGGTGGCGGTTTACGTGGAGAGCATGAGGGTGGAGATACCCCTTGCCTACGGGAGGTTCGGGGGGATCAGGGGGAGGTATCCCCTGAAATTCATGTACACCTCGGTTATACCCGTGATCCTGGCCATGGCGGTTTTTGCCAATCTCAGGCTCTTGACCTATTTCCTTCCCCGCCTCCGCTTCATGGATCCCTACCTGAACGCTCCCCGAGGACTCACGGAAGTCCTCGGAGACCCGATGAGGACCCTCATCTATTTCCTCCTCCTGGTCTCCCTTTGCGTGGCCTTCAGTGTCCTTTGGGTTTCCCTGGCGGGAATGGGACCGAGGGAAGTGGCGGAGAGTCTGGATGAAGCCGGTTTCCTCATCCCGGGTTTCAGGAGGGATGTGAGGGTGATGGAACAGTTCCTCTCCAGGTACATCGGGGGTCTCACGATCCTGAGTGGTTTGGTCATAGGTTCCCTTTCCGCCCTGGCCGATTTCCTGGGAGCCCTGGGATCGGGAACGGGTATCCTGCTGGCGGTGGGCATTACTTATAGCCTCTACGAAGAAATAGCCAGGGAGCGGGTGAGTGAGATGTTCCCAGCCCTGAGGAGGTTGTTGGGTGAGTGAGAGCATGTCCTCCGAAGTCACTCCTCCCCAGCCCTCCCCTGCCAAGGGGGGAAGGCTGCTGGAAATATCCGTTTTCCTCCTGGTACTCCTGGCGCTCTCCTCCATCCTGTGGGCGGTTTTTTCCCATCGGGAGGAAACTCCTGCCAAGGCGATGCTGGGGGAGGTGGATCAGTCCCTCCTCTCCCTGAGACATGGGAGTGAGGAAGGGGCCAAAGACCACCTGGGAAGGGCAAAGGAGGAGTACCAGACTTGGAGGTCAGTACTGGAGAACCTCGATCCCGAACTGGACAACGAGATCCTCAAAACCTTCGAAAACCTCCTCTCCAAACCTTCGGAAAGGGGCATCCTCTCCCTGCGTTCCATGCTGGAGAAGGGGATTTCGAAGATGGGGCTGGAGGTTCCCCTCACCTACCGACATGCCACCTCTTTAGTGCTCCTCATCTCCCTCCTCTTTTCCCTCTTCGTCACCCTTCTCACGAGGAGGATGGTGAATTGGGAAAAGGTGAGGAGGATAAGGGAGGAGGTGGCTTCCTGGCAGGCGGAACTGAGGGAGGCACAACGCAAGAAGGATATGAAGAAGGTCCACAAGATGATGCTGGAGCAGGGACGCATCCTCTCCCTCCAGGGAGAAATGATGAGGGAGAGCTTCCGTCCCACGCTCGTTTACCTCTTTCCCTGGCTCCTCCTTTGGGCCCTCCTGAGTAGGATCTATGTGGGTTGGGTGATGGCTTGGCTCCCCTTTTCCCTTCCCCTCCCCTTCTTTGGGGAGTGGTCCTCCTGCGGCTTCGTGGGGTGGCTTTTTATAACCTATTTCTCCTTCTCTCATCTCTGGAGGAGACTGCTCATAGGTGATTGAATGCCGGCGCGCAGGCTGAGGACGGGGGCCAAGAGGAAGGTTCCCGTCAGGCTTCCCGGGGGGAGGACCAAGATAAGGTACGAGGATAGGAGGGGAGACTTCCCCAGATGCAGGGAGTGCGGAAGGCCCCTACCCGGAAGTCCCAGGAGGGCGGGAAGTCTTCCCCGCTCTTCCAGGAGGGCAAACAGACCCTTCTCGGATCTCTGTTCCGAGTGCTCGAGGGAGGCCCTGAGGAGCCTCGTGAGGTAGGTGAAGCTTGCTCATCGCCATAAGCGGGGATCACGGAGCGGGAAAGAGCACGGTGGCTAAGGAACTGGCAAAGAGACTGGGACTCAGGCACCTCTCCGCAGGGGAGATCTTCAGGCGCATGGCGGAGGAGAAGGGGATGGATCTCAAGGAATTCTCGGAATATGCGGAAAAACATCCCGAGATAGACTTGGAAATAGACCGGAGGCTGGGGGAGGTGAAGGGGGAGGCAGTGGTGGATGGAAGGCTCGCGGGATGGATGGTGAAGGGGGCGGATCTCAGGGTCCTCTTCACGGCCCCCCTTGAGGTGAGGGTGAGGAGGATAGCGGAGAGGGAAGGGAGGGACCTGCAGGAGGTGAGGGAGGAGACGCTGGCGAGGGAGGAAAGCGAGAGAAAACGGTTTAAGGAGCTCTACGGCATAGATATAGACGATCTCTCCATTTTCGACCTGGTGATCAACACCGCCAGGTTGGAGGTGGAGGAGGAAGTGGAAATACTGGAAAGATTGGCGAGGAGGAAGGAAAGTGGAAGTGGGAAGGGTGTGTGTTAAGTTGGCGGGAAAGGAGGCGGGAAGGAAGTGCGTGGTGGTGGAGGTACTGGACGATACCTACGTGGTGGTGGTGGGAAAGGGGGTGAAGAGGAGGAGGTGCAACGTCAAGCATCTGGAACCCCTGAACCTGAAGCTGGACCTTCCCCCCAAGGTGGATGACGGAGAGGTGATAAGACTCCTGGAAGAAGCCCTCTCGAGTGCAGGGGAGAAGGGGAAAGGTGCTTGAAGGAGCTACCCTTCCTCTCCAAGAGGGAAGTTTTGGTCAGGGCCGAGGACGTAACGGACGAGAGGTACGGCTGTCCCCCTTCCCAGCGCCCCATCACGGACCATCTCAGGCTGGGGGTGTTGAACCTGGACAAGCCCGTGGGTCCCACTTCCCACGAGGTGGTTTCCTGGGTCAAGACGATAATGGAGAGGAAAAAGGCGGGTCACTCGGGTACTCTGGACCCCTCCGTGAGCGGCATTCTCCCCATAGCCCTGGAGGATGCCACCAAGGTCCTCCAGGCCCTCCTACCCGCCGGTAAGGAGTACGTTTGCCTCCTCCATCTCCACGGTGATGTTCCGGAAGCGAGGTTGAGGGAGGTAATTGGGGAGTTCGAGGGGGAGATTTACCAGCGTCCCCCCATGAGGGCGGCGGTGAGGAGGAAGCTCAGGAAGAGGAAGATCTACTATGCCGAGATCCTGGAAAGGGAGGGGAGGAACGTCCTCCTGAGGGTGGGATGTGAGGCGGGTACCTACCTCAGGAAGTATTGCTTTGACCTCGGGCTTGCCCTCGGCTGCGGTGCCCACATGAAGGAGCTGAGGAGGACGAGGACGGGACCCTTCACCGAGGACGGTACGCTGGTGAAGCTGCAGGATGTTGCCGATGCCTATGCCTTCTGGAAGGAGGAAGGTGAGGAAAAATGGTTGAGGAAAACCGTGCTACCCGTGGAAGCGGCAGTGGGTCACCTCCCCAAGCTGGTGATAAGGGATGGGGCGGTGGATGCCCTCTGTCATGGTGCGGCCCTGGCTGCTCCCGGCGTGCTCAGGGTGGAGACGGGGATTTCACCCGGTGATCTGGTGGCGGTGATGACCTTGAAGGGGGAACTCGTTTGCCTGGCGAGGGCCACGCAAACCTCCAAACAGATTTGGGAAGCAGACCATGGAATAGTGGCGAAGCCCGAGAGGGTGGTGATGTCTCCCGGTACCTATCCGAGGAAATGGAAGTGAGCCTTTGCCCGGGGGAAAAACCCGTGGGGACTACGAACGTTCTAGGGAGGAAGAGAGGGAGGCACTGGAAGCCGAGGGAAGGGGAGAACTGAAGGATGCGGAGAAGCTTTGGAGGAATTATGCGAGACTCAAAGGGAAAAAGGGTAGCTACTTCCTTGCCTCCTACGGACTTTGCCAACTGGGTAGGTTGTTGGAGAAGGAGGAGAGGTGGGGGGCGGCGGCTGGGATATACCGGAAGGCAGCGGGGATGGCCGAGAGGGGCGGGAGTATGGAGCTTGCGGCCCTTTTCCTGCTGGAAGCCGCCAGATGCTGGAGGAGGGCGGGAAGGAAGGGAAGGGCCTTTGAAGTTTATGAGGTCTTGGCTGAGAAGTGGGAGAAGAGGGGAGATTTCTTTAAGGCCGCGGATTCCTATGAAAGGGCGGCCGAGCTCGTGGGGATGGGGAAAAATTATCGTAAGCCTGGGGAAGCCTGGATGAAATGTGCCGAAGGGCACATGAAGAGGGGAGATCTTTCCGATGCCCTTTGGGCATTGGAGAGGGCGGAAAGGTATTTCAGAAGGGTGGGTGACTTCGAGTCCCTAAGGGTTGTGGAAGGGAGACGAAAGGAAGTGGAAAATCTCGGAAGGGATTAGAGCTTCCCCCACCTTTCTTCCGTTTCGAAGATCTCTATCCTTTTCCCCACCTCGCGGAGGAAACTCCGTGGTTCGATGATCCCCTCGGGTGGGAAGACCCCCTTTCCCTCGATCCCTCCCCTGGCAATCCCCAAAGCCCCAAGGGCGGCTGGAAGGGCCGTGGCGACCACGGCGGAAGGGCAGACTATCCCGTAGATCCTTCTCACCCTTTTCCCTCCTTCTTTCCCCCTGACCTCGGCCCTCAAGGCCACGCCCAGCGAGTACTCTCCCAGCTTTTCCAGTTCCTCCTGGGCCCTTTCCAAGAGCTCCGGGGGAGCGAAGTCGGTCAGGTTGAGCGTCAGCTGGACCAGGATTTCACGGAGGGGAACGGAAACCCCCCTCAAACTCAATTCCTTCAGGCTGGTGAGGCCCACCTCGGCGAAAGTCTTGGCCAGGTCCGCGAGGAAAGAGGGCCAAATCGTTCCCTTGTTGGTGACCGTCTTTACCCCATGGATGTACCTGGGGAGCGTTACGGGTTCGGGATGTCCCACGTGATAGACCCTTTGCTCACCCACGGGAGGAGGAAAGGCCACCACTTCCGGTTCGGAAAGGGCCTTTACCTTCTCCCACTTTCCCTCCCGATAGGTCACGATTTCACCGGTGATGGCATGGAAGTAATGGGAGATGATGGCTGGACCCATTTCCGGATCCACTCCCGTCCAAGCCCAAGCGGTGTGTATCTCCTCCACTTCCAGTCCCGTCGCCCCGTACTTAGCGAGGAGGTTCAGGAGACCGGGGGTGGCCCCCAGTCCTATGATGGCGAGTACACCCGCCCTCTCGGCCTCCCCGTGTAGGGAGAGGCATTCCTCCGTGGCGTCGTAATCATCGTCCACATCCACAAGGCAGGTACCCGTTTTGATGGCGGAACGGAGAACCTTGGCCCCATACAGGTAATAGGGTCCTATGGTGTTCACGGCCACATCCACCCCCCTCAAGACCTCCGCCAAACTGGAGAAGTCATTGGCATCCACCTGCTTGGGGGAGGCACGACCCCCCACTTCCTCGCAAAGACTCTTGGCCCTTTCCAGGTCCTTGTCGGCCACGACGAGGTCGACTTCCGGTGCAAGTCTGGAGAGTTCCCGTACCACACCCGAGCCTATGTGTCCGGCTCCCCCCAGTACCGCTATCCGCATCCCCCTCCCTTCGAAAGGCAAAGTTTAAAGTTAGCCTTTTTACTCTGCCTCACCGAAGGGAGTGGGCCGGGGTAGCCTAGCCAGGTAAGGCGCACGCCTGGAGAGCGTGTGACCCTTTGGGTCTCGAGGGTTCAAATCCCTCCCCCGGCGCCTTGGGGAGAAGGGTATTGTCTTATAAGTTTTGGTTTTTAGAGTTTTCGTAATGGCTGAGTTCAAACACATCGTGAGGATGATTTACAAGGATCTGCCGGGAGAGAAATCCGTGCAGTGGGCCCTCTCCGAACTGAAGGGAGTGGGGCCGGCCTTTGCCAGGGCCGCTGCCCTGGCCGTGGGGGTGAATCCCTCGGAAAAGCTGGGTTCTCTGGATGAGGAGACCCTGAAAAAGCTGGAAGAGGTGCTCAGGGATCCCGCCAAATATGGGATCCCCTCCTGGATGCTCAACCGGAGAAAAGATTATGAAACGGGAAAGGACCTCCATCTCATAGGACCTGACCTGGAGATGGCCATCCAGGGAGACATAGGATTGGAGCGCAAGATCAGGAGCAGGAGGGGAATAAGGCATGAGTTGGGACTCCCCGTGAGGGGTCAGAGGACCAGGACTACCGGTAGGAAGGGAATGACGGTGGGTGTGAAGAGGAAGGAGACCAGGATAAAGGAGGAGGCTGCGAAGGCCAAGGAGAAGAAGGAAAAGAAGAAGGAGGAAAAGAAGGGGTGAGGGAGTGAAGAGGCAGAGGAAGAAATACAGCAGACCGCGCCATCCCTGGGACAAACAGAGGATGGATGCGGAGGATGTCCTCCTCAGGAAGTACGGTTTGAGGAGGAAGAAGGAAATATGGAAGACCGCGGCCATTCTCAGGGGATGGAGGAGGCAGGCCAGGAGGTTGTTGGCTTTGAGCGGCAAACAGGCGGAGCTGGAGACCAGACAGTTGTTGGATAGGCTAAGGAAATACGGTCTGGTGGGGGAGAATGCCACCCTAGACGACGTGCTCAGCCTCACGGTGGAAGACCTGCTGGAGAGGAGGTTGCAGACGGTGGTTTACAGGAAGGGACTGGCCAGGACCCCACGCCAGGCCAGGCAGTTGATCATCCACGGCCATGTGAAGATAGGGGAGCAGAGGGTGAGGACTCCCAGTTATCTCGTGCCCGTGGAGGAGGAGGGAAAAATAGAAGTTACCCTTCCCCTGCCCTCTCCCGTGGGACCGGCCCAGCAAGGAGGTGAGGGATGAGCGAGCAACCCAGAACCGGAAAATGGGGTGTGGCCCACATCTATTCCTCCTTCAACGATACCATCATCCACATCACCGACCTGACGGGTGCGGAGACCATCTCCAGAAAATCCGGGGGAATGGTGGTGAAGAGCGATAGGGAGGAGGCCTCCCCCTATGCCGCCATGCAGGCTGCGGCGAGGGCGGCGGAAGAGGCCATGGAGAAGGGGATAGTGGGGGTCCACATCAAGGTGAGGGCCCCGGGGGGCAGCGGTCCCAGGAGTCCAGGTCCGGGGGCACAGGCGGCCATCAGGGCCCTGGCCAGGGCGGGACTCAAGATCGGCACCATCGAGGATGTTACCCCCATTCCCCACGACGGTACGAAGAGGAAGGGGGGAAGGAGGGGGAGGAGGGTCTGAATGGAGGTGAAGATAACTTCCCTCACGGAACAGGAGATGGAGCTCAGGCTGGAGGGCATTACCCCTGCCTTTGCCAATTCCCTCAGGAGGGCCATCATGAGGGAAGTACCCATCATGGCGATAGATGAGCTGGAGGTGAAGATGAACGATTCCGCACTCCACGACGAGATCATCGCCCATCGTCTGGCGATGATCCCCCTCCGTACCCCCCTCAGGGGATACGTCCTTCCCGAGGAATGCAAATGCGAGGAGGGAAGATGCCCCAAGTGTACGGTTACCTTTTCCCTGAAGAAGGAGGGCCCATGCGTGGTGATGAGCGGGGACCTACAATCCTCGGACGAAGAGGTGGTACCCGTGAGTCCCTCCATACCCATCGTGAAACTGGAGAGGGGGCAGAAGCTGGAGCTGATCGCCCTGGCCAGATTGGGCTTTGGGAGGGAGCATGCGAAGTGGCAGCCTGGCCTGGCCTACTACAAGTACATGCCCGTGGTGAGGGTGGATCCGAGGAAGTGCGATGGATGTGAAGCTTGCGTGGAGGTATGTCCACCGAAGATCCTCGTCCCCTCGGATGGAAAAGTGGAGGTAAAGGAAGTGGAGAGGTGCACGATGTGTAAGATGTGTGAGAGGGCATGTAAGAGGGAGGCGGTGAGGGTGGGTTTCGATGATAGCAGGTTCATCTTCAGGGTTGAAACCAATGGCTCCCTCAGGCCGGAGCAAGTCTTCCTTCAGGCGATCAAGGCTTTGACGGGCAAATGCAAGGAACTGGAGAAGCTGGTGGAAAAGCTCTGAGGAAAAAGGATAAACCTTCTGGGCAAGAAAGAAAAAAGAGCGGGGGTAGCCAAGCCAGGTCTAAGGCGCTGGCCTGAGGCGCCAGTCCCGTAGGGGTTCGGGGGTTCAAATCCCCTCCCCCGCACCAAGTTGATACGGTTCAATTTTCCCGGCTTTCAACTCCTCGCCACCTCCCTCAGGACCCGGCCAAGGAGATCGGGATGTTCTTCGATGAGCTTCCTCACCACCCTTTCCAGGATTTCCTCCTCCCTTTCCTTCAGCCTCTCCACCCTCAGGGCTTCAGTTTCCGAGAGGACGAAGGAGCACCTGGGACAGTAGAGGGAGCCCTCGGGGGTTAGGAAACCGCACCTCGGACAGGCCCTCCTCCCGTCCTCCCGGCCCAGACCGTAGAAGCCTGCCAGGGCCCCATCCACATCCCTTCCCGAGAGGTGGACATACCTGGCCGGGACATCCAAATCCCTGGTCCATCCGAAAAAGACCCTCATCTTGGTCCTCAGTCAGGACCTTCGCCAGATGGGTGGCCCTTGAGTGCCTGAGGAGGTGAGGATGAACTCTCTTCTGAATTCCGCTGCCTCTGCCAGCCGTTTGAGTAGTCAGTTGAAATACATGTTCGAAATGACCTCTGGAGGTCGGGAACGGACTCGATGAGCCTCATCCTCCTGCTCCCCCGTTTTCCCCCTTCACGATGACCACGGCTTCGACCTTGTCGAACTGAACATCCCCCACCCTGAGCCCCAGAATTTCCTAGTCCGCTAGGGATACCTCACGGGGATCCTCCTCCCTCCCGGTCTGACCGAGAAGGGGAAAATTCCTGTCCTTTCTTTGGTCTTCACTTAAAGGAGGGGAAGTAGATTGTGTGTGATCATAATGCTATATGGGTGCGAGATGGGGTGCGCGCAGGATCCTTTTCTTCTCTAAAAACGAAAAGTAATATCTGAAGGTTTTTTTCTCTGTTAAGCATCACCGTTATCTAGCCACTGAGGGAGTCTTTCCTTGAAGCATCTTTCAAAAAGCTTTCTTCTCTTTTCTAGTAACTCGTGAATACCCGTAGTGGTAGCATGTTTCAAGAAGTTTTTTCCCAAATCATTCATCACGTAATGTTTGTATTCTTCTACCGCTCGCTCCAAAGCTCGATCACTCCATTCAGCAAAGGTTCGCTCAGCTTTTTCCCTGTTTATCTGCCTAGGTACGATAGCAATGTTAAAGGGGTGAGAGGTTTCTCTGAAAGCGGAATCGAAGGGAACGATGTGATCGAAGTCGATCTCTCCACTGGGGAGACGCTTGAAGAGGTACTGTATCCAAAAGAGTAGGCAAGCCGATACTCTATCTACCACTCTCTCTCCAGTTTCTCTTAATTGGCGTAACACTTGTTGCCATTCTTTTGAATTATAAGTGGATTGAAATGGCTCAATTATTGTTTCAGGCCAACTCGAGAAAGAATCGACTTCCCTAAAGTGCCTATCCAACCACTCCTTTAACCTACTGTCCCCGCTTCCTTTCCATTTACCGAGGAAATATCCTCGGAAGATTTCTTCAGTAGCTCTCCTGATTTTCTTGCCATCGTCCCGAGATAGAATAAATTTACCTTGGGTCGCATAATTTTTAGCCACAAATTTGGCTGCACAAATAATTATTCCTACAAGGGGATAGGCCGGAAGGATTACTCCTTTGAGTTGAGAATATTGCTTAATTAGGGCAAACCTTCCCTTTCCTTGAACTAAAAGATTTGCAGTTTGAAACAACACATCGATTGTCTTTTGAACATCGTCTCTTGAATAGTCCGAGAGAACTCTTTGGGTCTTTGCCATGTTTACCTCGTGGGAAAGAAACGCGCTAACAAGTCGAAATCCCAAACCATCTATTTCAACTTTCCTTAATTCTCCTGGAATCAGTTCTTCAACTCTCCCTGGTGTCTTTCCTGCTAGCACATGTTGATAATACTCGCCTAAAGCGTACATCGCATCCCACATGGATAGCTTACTCCTTTCTCGCGGAAATTTTCCTTTTTCGTAGAGTTCTTTTACTTTACTCACCACACGCTGGAAATCACCCTCATATTCGTTTTCTGTGAAGTGAGGATCTGCTCGAAGCAACTCCCATAGTCAGCCTAGTTCCCGTCTTATTAAGAGTTGCATATATTTTCTCAGCGGTTGCTGTATCGGTTGAAAGAATCTGAACCGGAACGTGTCTACTTACAACACGAGACCTAAATTCTATCATTTTTTGAAGCAAGGGGTTGTAAATGTCTCGTGAAGCTTTTTGGGAAGGATTATAACGATTATAACGACTTATCGCCTCCTCTATAACCTGCTTTCTAAGCTCTCTTTTTGTAGAACTACTCGATTTCAACCTATTTGTAATTCGCTCGACTCTTTCCCAGAGTTCCCAAAAGGGATCATCTTGCTTGGGTTTCTTGATCCACTCCGTAATGGAGACAAGTGGATTCTGCACAAATTCTTGAAGTGTAGTTAGTCTCTGCTGGCCGTCAATTATATCATACTCGACCTCACTCTCTACCGATACATCTCTTCTTTTAATTCGATTCAGGATAGGCTTATAAAAGCAGGGAAGGTGTCGGCCACTTGACTGCCAGAATAGTGGACAATAGAAAGGAAGTCTTGGCGGAGGTCCTGAAAAGGGAGCTGGCGAAGGCTAATGAAATCATGATTGCCACGGCCTACTTCAACATCCGGGGTTGGGGTGCCATCAAAGAGGCTTTGGTTGGAAAGCCCCTCAAACTCCTGCTGGGAAAGGAACCCACGGAAAGCCTGAAATGGGAGGATGAAATCCTAAAGGAGCTAGAGGAGAATGAGGACGACCCAGAGTATTTCAAGCTCCTTCAGGAAGTCGTATCCTACTTTGAGTCCCCGGAGGTAGAAGTGAGAATTCTGGAGATGCCCTTCTTTCACGGGAAGGCTTACCTGGGCATTTCCGGCCCGCAAGAAGCTAATGGAGTGGCCGTGGTCGGATCCAGCAACTTCACCTATGCCGGTCTGGTCAAGAACCGTGAGCTCAACATGGTGGACACGGACCCGCTGGCAGTTCAACAGCTCTTCGATTGGTTCCAAGAGGTCTGGGGGATGGCAAGGGATTTCAAGGAGGAGTTCCTTTCCATGCTCAAAAACTACACCGTCACCTGGACCCCCTTGGAGGTGCTCGCCAAAGCCCTCTACGAGAGCTACAGGGAAGGACTTGAACAGATAGAGGAAAAGGAAAAAATTCTTGAGAAACTTTATCCTCATCAACGTCTTTCGGTGGTGGAGTCCCGCCTGAAGCTCCAAAGATGGGGCGGCGTCTTAATCGCGGATTCCACGGGATTGGGCAAAACTAGGGTAGCCTTGGCGCTGGCCCACGATGCCATGCCTAACCGCACCCTTCTCATAGCCCCCAAGAGTGTGCTGGAAACCACTTGGAGGGAGGAGATGAGGAAAATGAACATTCAGCTGGAAAGCGTCAACTCCGAGATGTTGTCCAGCAACCCCGAGGGAACGGTTGAAAAATTCTTGGATCCAGAGAATCCCCTTGGTCTAATCATAGTGGACGAGGCGCATCAGTTCAGGCATCCTTCTACCAACCGCTATCAGGCTTTGGCGGAGTTGATCAACAGGAGTCCGGCCGATGTGATTCTGCTCACCGCCACTCCCGTCAACACGAGCTTGATGGATCTCTATTTCCTCCTGAGTCTTTATTTGCCCGATAGGGCCTTGGAAGGAGAATCCCTGAGAGGATACTTTACCTCCAGACAGAAGGAGTGGCTGAAAGAAAAACCTGTGAACATGGACGAGGTTCTCCGAAGGTTCGTGGTAAGAATCTCAAGAGCTTTCGCCAAGGAACTTTCCAAGGAGGTGAAGTTCCCAGAAAGGAAACTCCTCAATATCCGCTATTCTTTGCCCTTTGACCCCGAGAAGATAATGGAGGCTCTAGGATCCATGGATTTCAAGTGTTACGATTTTTCCGTCGAGAAACTGAGCGGAAAACTGAGACTTCCAAACGGAAAGATCATCTCGGAGGCCATGGCTTCCGAGAAGCTGGAACAGCTTAAGGTATTGGTAAAGATGGTGGTAAGGATAAACCTCCTAAAAAGGCTTGAGAGCAGCTTGGAGGCCTTCCGAAGGTCTTTGAACAGGATGGAGGGTTATTTGGAGAGAGCAGCCAAATACGCGAAGGAGAAGGGAATTTTCATTCCCCCGCGGGTGAGGGGGGAAGTATTTTGGTTGATTGGAGAGGAGGAAGAGGAAGGAGAATTTCCGGAACCCGAGGAAGTCCTCAAATACCCGGAGCTTGTGGAAAGATGTAGGCTAACCCCCGCAGAAGTCGAAGAGTTCTTGAGGGGATGTGAGAAGGATAGGGAAAAAATCCAAGAGCTCCTCAGGCTGCTTCCAGAGAGGGATACCAAGCTCGAAAGGGTTGAAGCCTGGGTGGAAGAAACCTTGCCTAGCCTGACCGGGAATAATGGCATCATCATCTTCACGCAATACGCCGACACCGCTCGATACTTATACGAGAGGTTCAAACATCCCTCCCTCTTCCTAGTAACGGGTGAAGGAGCTAGGGGGCCTCAAGGAAGAAGGATGGAGGAGGCAGAGGGAGTAGAAGAATTCCGGAAAAGAGGAGGACTGATGATCAGCACCGATATTCTCAGCACAGGCCAGAACCTACAAAACGCCCAGTACGTGGTCAACTACGATTTCCCTTGGAACCCAGTGATTCTCATCCAAAGGGCAGGGAGAGTGGACAGGATAGGTTCTCCCCATTCTGTTGTGTATTTAACCAACCTATTCCCGGAAGAGGAAACCCTAGAGCGCTTTCTCGGTTTGATGAAAAAGTTGTGTAAGAGGTTAGAGGCCATCCGGAGTACCGTGGGACTTGATGCTTCGGTCTTGGGGGAAGAACCAATCCCCAAGGACTTTACGCTGATCAGGGCCCTCTCCAAAGAAGATCATGAAGCACTCAGGTTCCTCGAAACCCAGATGGAGCAGTTCACCAACGATCCCGCCAACGTTCTAGCAGAAATCCTAAGGGAAAAAGGAAAAGAATGGCTGGAGAAACTGCCTTACGGCATAGGTTCCTTCATGGAGGGGGAGAGGGAGGCCCTCTTCGTGGCCTTCACCGATGGAAAGGAAATTCATTGGAGGTTGAGGTATTTCGATAAACCCCAAACCGAAACCTCACCCGTCAAGATCATAGAGATTTTAAGAGGGTCTGAAAATGGAAGGGGAGAAAGAATAGATTACGAAAAGCTGGTGGAGCGTTTAAGGCTGGTTAAGCTGGAACTCATCGAGGAAATGGAAAGAAGAAAAATTCGTCAGCGGACTCGGGGTCCTCCAGGCGGTCGGAAGACTAGGGAAATCTATGAAAAGCTCAGCCGCTTGGGCGATGAGGGGGAAAAACTGGCCGCAGGTTTTAGGGAAGTTTGCGATAGGATAACGTTGGTGAACCAGCTTTACCGGGCCATGAAGGAAGGAAGGCTACTGGAGGAAGCAAAGAGAGTGATACCTCCTCTCTTGGAGGAAAGTAAAACCCTACCACCAGCGGAGGAAATCAAACTCAAGAGGATTTGCTGGTGTTGGATTTCACCCCACAAGGAGTGAATTAGGCTCAATTCAACTCCTGGCATGGCAAGGTGGTGGTCTAGTGTGATGAGATCAGGGGCATGACCTCGGCAAAACTAGCACTCCTTTACGGGGATGAGGTCCGGTGCCAGAGAGGGAAGATACCGAGGCGGGAGGATATCTGCAATAACCTAGGCTCCTTTCGACCAAGCTCTAGGTGGTGCACACCGGCAAATTCCCCCTCATTCTTACGACTTCCGGGCGAGAGGAGTGCTGAGCAGCGGAGTAAAGGGAATCCGGCAAGCTTGAATTCGATAAACCTCGACAGCAGATCAATAAGAAGAAGAAAAGAAAAAAATTATTCTTCTATCTTTGGGGCCACCACCAAGGCTATTTCCGAATCCAAGAGGAAGACCACGGGGGAGGCATCGGGCCAGTAGTGGGCCACCGCTCCGCAGGGATAGAGGTTGAGACCCCTGCTCAGGTGGTAGAGGGAACTGCTCACGAGCTCCACGTCCAGGGTGTATCCGTACTTCACCTTCAGGAGGGTGGCTAGTTCCGTGAGGCCGGTGATGGTTCTACTCTTGGTGGAAAGATCTATTTCCATTTTCTCCAGTCCTTCCAGTTTTTCCCTGACGTGTTCTTCCACTCTCACGAGTGCCATCACGTGGGTCGGGTCCATGATGCTTCTCTCCAGCTCCCTTCCCATCAGCTCTTTGAATCCCGGTAGGTTCTTCGATTCCATCCCACCTGGTTGGCCCATCCCCCTTTTTAAGGGGGAAAATACGAGGATGAAGGTGGGGGTCGTTTCCTTCTTGGATCGAAGGAACCTCTTCGCCGTTGTGGGCGCCAGTGCGAATCCCGATAAGTACGGATATCGTGTGTATCGGGATTTGAAGGAGGCAGGTTTCCAAGTTTATCCCGTCAACCCGAAGTTGAAGGAACTTTTTGGGGAGAGATGCTATTCCTCCCTCAGGGAACTGCCCAGGAAGCCCGATGTGGTCGTGACGGTGGTTCCCCCCGAGGTGACGGAGAGGGTGGTGAGGGAATGTGCGGAGCTGGGAATAAAAAAGATTTGGATGCAACCTGGATCGGAGTCGAAGGGGGCTTTGGCCTTCTGCCTCGGGAAGGGAATAGAGGTGGTACACGGAGCCTGTTTGATGGTGGAGAGGAGGAGGTTGGGTCCCTGAACTCATTCCTGCCCCCGATATCCCTCCTCCCCGAGGTCCAGTTCGGTTTCGGCACCGAAGAGCCTTTCTATCGAAGCTTGGAGTTCCATCATCCCCTCGTTCTGGAGGGAGGAGACCATCTGGAGGGTGGTGGGCATCCCCACGGCGGAGAGGGCGGAGAGCAGGCTTTTGGCCACTTCCCCCCTCAATCCCCTTGCCTCCGCCTCCACCTCCGAGGAAAGGTAATCCGGATCCTCCATCCATCTCTCCACCTTTTCCAGTTCCTCCGGCTTTAACAGGTCGATCTTGGTAAGGACGTTGAGTTGGGGCAATCCGAATCTGGTTTGGACGGAGGTGGCGAGCATGAGCATGGAGACGAAATCCGTGGGGCTGCGGACGAAGAAGGAATCTATGAGGAAGAGGATGGCCGACCTTCCACCCAGCGCCTTCACCACCCTCATCCCCGTGTCCCTGAAGGCAAAGAGTTCCAGCTGTCCGGGCGTGTCCACCAGCACATAATCGGCCCCCCAGGCCGAAATCACCTCCTCGAACTCCGGTAGGTAGTTGAGGGTGAGGTTGACCGAGGCCAGGAGGGCACCGTTGGGTCCCAGTCTGTATTCCTCCATCACGTCCGCCAAGGTGATCTTGGTCCTAACGTCCACCTCGGGTGTGTAGGGCAACCAGTCAGCTCCTGGATCGAGGTTGAGGGCGAGGACCTTTTGTTGCTGACCCAGCAGATCGACCAGGGAGGAGAGGAGGGTGGATTTTCCGCTCCCAGCCGGACCCAGAACGTAGACGAATTTCGTCCTCCTCATCCTCCTTCCTTCCGCCCGGCCAGACATGAAGGTTTCGAGTTTTTAAAGGGTATATTTAAATATTTCGAAAAACTTAAATAAGAGATCGAGGGAGGAAGGAAACCGGGTGGGAGGATGAAGAAGGTGGGAAAGCTGCTGTACAGGACCCCACGGGGCCTCGTGGCGAGGCTGGAGAGTCCCCAGAAGCTGGGGGAGCCCGTAATGGTGAGGGGGAAGGGAGAGGTGGGTAGGATCTTCGATCTCTTCGGTCCCGTCTCCCGTCCCTATGCCCTACTCCGTCCGAAAAGGGGATTGGAGGAGAAGGAGCTGGACTCCCTTTTGGGCAAAGAACTGTATGTGGAGGTGAAGAAATGACAGCGGAACAGGAGGAAATGGAAGAGAAGCCCAAGAAGAAAACCTCCTGTCCCAACTGCGGATCGGTCAAGCTGGTGAGGGATTACGAGCACGGCGAGTTGGTGTGCGCGGGCTGTGGCTACGTGATAGCCGAGAGGATCATGGACTTGGGTCCGGAATGGAGGGCCTTCGATCAGGAGCAGAGGGACAAGAGGGGCAGGGTAGGGGCACCCATGACCTTCAGCGTGGATTACTCGGAACCCATCATCCTGGAAAAAGAGGGGAAGGTGATGATCCTCCCCATAGGGGAGTGGGTGGATTCGGTCCTCGAGGAGAGCGAGGAGGTGAGAAGAGAGGGAGAAGTGGAGATGGCGCCCGTACGGGGGTACAGGACCGTGGTTTTCGATGAGGATTACAAGATGAAGTGGGCGCCGATAAGCCACGTCACCAGACATCCTGTGAGTGATCCCCTGTACGAGGTGGAGTTGGAAGGGGGAAGGAAGGTCAGGGTAACGGGAGCCCACAGTCTCTATACGGTGAGGGAGGGGAGGGTGGTTCCGGTGGAGGTGGAGAAGCTGCGGGAGGGGGATTTCGTGGCCGTGCCAAGGGTCCTGCCCGAGCTTGGGTCTTTTCCCCGGGAGCTGAACCTGGCACATGAGTTCGCGAGGGTGCAGGGCAAATTCTTCGTGGACGGGATACCCGCCGAAGTGTACGAAGAGCTGAGGGGGAGGTTCGATGAGAGGAAAGTGAAGGCCTGGAGTAAAGAATCGAAGCTCCCCCTGGAGGTTTTCCTTGAGCTGAAGGGTTTCGTGGGGAATGGGGTGAGGATAAGGGCACATGGGTGTCGGAAGGGACTGCCGCTCAGGATTCCGGTCGACGAGCGCCTGGGTGCCCTGATGGGATACTATGTAAGTGAGGGTTGCGTCACCTCCCACGGGGTTAGCTTCACCTTCGGACCCGAAGAGGAGGAGTATGCCGAGGAAACCATCAGGTACTTACGGGAGGTTCTCGGGCTAGAGGCCAGCCTATACCGTTATCCTTCCTCCCTCGTGGTGAGCGTCGATAGCAAGACCCTCGCCCTGCTGCTGTCCGAAATCTTGGGTGCCGGCAGGGAGGCCAGAAGGAAGAGGGTGCCGCCCGTAATCTTCTCCTCCCCCCGAGCCAGGAGGGCTTTCCTCAGGTCCTACGTAAGGGGTGACGGATGTGTGTATATCCACCCAGAGGAGAAGCCCCACTGGAGACCGCTTGTGCACCTTTACACGGTTTCATGCAATGGAGAGCTGAGCAACGATCTTCTCTATCTTTACCTCTTTGAAGGGATTTTTGCCAGCTACACGGAGGAGGAAGTCCCATCGCACAGGCTTTCCACCGGGCAGGTCCTCCCGGCGAGCAAGCTGACCGGAACGAGGGTCACCAATCCTGACATGGTTCACCAGCTGGGGTTCGTGGACGGATTCAGACCCAGGGCGAGGAAGGGCACGCTGACGGACCTTTTGCCCGCTCCCCTGAAGTACAGGAGGGAATGGGGCTCCAGGAGGAGGCTGAGAATAGGGAGGGAGCTCGCCCTCAGAATAGCGGAGAAGTATGGGGACCAAGAGCTGGCCAAACTAGCCAGGGGTCAGCTGGCATTTTTGAGGGTGAGGCGCATCTCCAGGGTGAGGTCCACCAACGGTTACGCCTATGATGTGACCGTCCCTGGGTACCTGAACTTCGTGGGGGGGAGGGGTGCCGTTTGCCTCCGTGACACCATCCACGACAAAGGCCTCTCCACCATGATAGATTGGAGGGACAGGGACTCCTATGGGAAGGATCTCACACCGAAGAGGAGGGCACAGATCTACAGGTTGCGCAAATGGCAGCGCAGGATAAGGGTTTCCGATGCGATAGAGAGGAACCTGGCCTTCGCCCTTTCCGAGATAGACAGGATGGCCTCCCACCTGGGCCTTCCCAGGAACGTGCGCGAGACCGCGGCCGTGATCTACAGGAGGGCGGTGGAGGAGAAGCTGATAAGGGGGAGGTCCATAGAGGGGGTGGCGGGGGCAGCCCTTTACGCCGCCTGTAGGGAGTGTAAGGTGCCCAGGACGCTGGACGAGATAGCGGAAGTTTCGAGGGTGAGCAAGAAGGAAATAAGCAGGAGCTACAGGTTCATAGCGAGGGAACTCCTCATCCACCTCCACCCGACTTCCCCGGCGGATTACGTGCCCAGGTTCGCCAGCGAGTTGGGATTGAGCGGGGAAGTCCAGTCCAAGGCCATAGAGATCCTCAAGGAGGCCATGGAGAAGGGTCTGACTTCCGGTAGGGGACCAACGGGAGTTACGGCGGCAGCCATCTACATCGCCGCCCAGATGCTGGGCGAGAGGAGGACCCAGAGGGAAGTGGCCGATGTGGCGAGGGTTACTGAGGTCACGGTGAGGAACAGGTACAAGGAGCTCTGCGAGAAACTGGGTTTGAACTGCGAGAAACTGGGCTGAAGGTTCGATAGGATTAAATAGGGAAGGAAAAGGAGGAAAAAGGTGAAAACTTGGGAAAGGTAGCGGACGGATGGAAGAAAGCGGCCGAAATAGCCAATACCATGGAAGCAGCCAAGCAGGCGTTGAAGGCTTGGGGTAACAAGGCGGTGCAGTTCGTGGTGGAGGGGGAGGATCCCAAGGAGTTTTATCTGGAGGCCAAGGACGGAGTGGTGAGTTTCCACGTGGGAAGGCATCCAAGTCCTGCCTTTACCATGGTGGGAAATGCCGATATCATGTGGAAGCTCCTTACGAGGGAAGAGGATGCCGTGAAGGCTTTCATGGCGAAGAAATACACCGTACAGGGATCACTGGCGGAGTCCATAAAGTTCAGAAAGATTTTGGAAGAAGTGGGCAAGAACGTTAGCCTCGTGTAGGCAACGTTCCTTGCCCTTTTCTTTTTCCCTGAAAAGGTTAAATAGAGAAAGGAGAAAGGGGGAGGGTGAAAACTTGGGAGAGGTAGTGGAAGGCTGGAGAATGTTTGCGGAACTAGCGAACCAGAATGAAGCCGCCAAGAAACTGATGCAGGGATGGGACAAAGTGGTACAGTTCGTGGTGGAAGGTGAGGACCCCAAGGAGTTCTATCTGGAGTTCAAGGGCGGACAGGTAACTTTCAATGTGGGGAAGCACCCGAGTCCGGCTTTCACCATGATAGGGAACAAGGACATCATGTGGAAGCTCCTGACGAGGGAAGAGGACCCCACCAGGGCCTTCATGGCGAAGAAGTACAGCATTCAGGGTTCCCTCGCCGATGCCATGAAGTTCGGCAAGATCGGGCAGGAAGTGGCTAAGAGCGCTCCCAGCTTCGGATAAAGACCTTAGTCGGGGGGACTTCAACCCATATTTTTTTTCTTCAATGCTTCCTTGACCAGCCTCAACAATTCAGGCAAGACCTTTCCCGTTTTTCCCCGGATTACCACGGAGGCAAAGGCATCCATGGGGGTGGGTTCTTCGTTCACGATGATGAGTTCGGCCCCGGCTTCCAGTGCCATGGGTGGTAGGAAGTTGGCTGGACTCACCACCAGAGAACTCCCGGCCACCAGCATGAGATCGCATCTCCTCGCATGTTCGAAGGCTTCCTCCAGCGCCCGCCTGGGCAATTGTTCTCCGAAAAAGATCACGTTGGGTTTCAGCAACCCCCCACAGGAATCGCAGCGGGGAGGGAGCTCACCCCTCTGCACCAGCTTTTCCACGAGCACTTCGATGGGTGAAACCCTTTCACAGCGAAGACACTTGCACTCCCTGAGGTTTCCGTGCAGCTCCACCACCCTTCTGGATCCCGCCGCCTGATGGAGGCCGTCGATGTTCTGGGTGATCACCGCCTTCAGGATGCCCATCCCCTCCAGTTCCGCCAGCGCTCTGTGTCCCTCGTTGGGTTCGGCGGTGAAAACGGAGAGGAACTCCGAAGCCGCCTGGTAGAAGCGGGAGGGATTTTCCAAGAAGGAGGAAAGGGTGGCGAACTCGGAGGGATCGTATCTGGACCAGAGTCCACCCGGTGAACGGAAGTCCGGTATGCCGGATTCCGTACTCACCCCTGCTCCCGTGAGGGCCACGGCGTAGCTAGAAGAGCGAAGGAGCTCCGCAGCCCTCTTCATCCCCTCCTCCATCCCCCTACCTTTTCCTTTCCCCCTTTAATCCTGAAGGAAGTTGCTTTAGGAAGGACGGTGGAGTCGGAATGATGGGGACGGAAAGGGTAAGGGAGGGGAAGGTAGTGCTGGAGGTTCCAGAACTCTCCACCTTCAGGGCCCCTTCCGGTGATTTCGTGCCCTCCCTCACCAAGGTCTTCTACAACCCCCACATGGAGTTCGGAAGGGACATAGGCGTGGCGGCAGTCTCCGTTTTCGGCAAGAGGGTGGGGGAGCTGAGGATTTGCGATCCCCTGGCCGGAGTCGGGGTAAGGGGAATCAGGTACGCGGCGGAAGTGGATGGGGTAAGGGAGGTGATAGTGAACGATGTTTCCGAGGAGGCCTACCGCTTTCTATGCAAGAACATCTCCCTCAACTCCCTTTCCAACGTGGTGGCATGCAGGGAGGAGGCCCACCTCCTCCTCTGGAAGAACAGGAGGGGCTTCCAAGTGGTGGATCTGGACCCCTTCGGTTCACCCTCCCCTTTCCTCGAAGCCTCCTGTGTTTCCCTTTCCGATCCGGGAATGCTCGCCCTCACCGCCACCGACACTGCCTGTTTGGCCGGCACCTATCCCATGGCCTGTTTCAGGAAATACGGAGCCCTTCCCCTGAGAACGGAATACGCGCACGAGCTTGGGCTGAGGATCCTGATAGGTCATTGCCAGAGGGTGGCGGGAGTCCACGGGCTCTCCCTCCTTCCCCTCCTTTCCCATTCCACTCGCCATTACTTCAGGGTCTACCTCCTCCTCCGCAGGGGAGGGGTGAACAGGATGCTCAAGGGCCAGGGATACCTTTTGGCGTGTAGGTGTGGGAGGAGGACGATCTCCCATAGGCCAGAAGGTGGTACCTGTGAGTGCGGAAGGAAGAGGGAAGTCTCGGGTCCGATGTGGTTGGGGAACCTGTGGGAAAAAGAGTTCGTGGAGGAGGTGCTGAAGGTGGTGGAGGCTTCCTCCTTCAGGCTCAAAGCACCGGAGGTGAAGATGTTGAGACTTTGCGCCGAGGAGGCGGGGGGTCCCCCCTTCTTCTACGATTCCCACGGGATTTCCCGCAGGAGGTCCCTCTCTCCCCCCAAATTGGAAAGGATCTTGGAGGGGCTGAGGAGGAAGGGATATCTTGCCCTCCGCACCCATTTCTCCCCCACGGGCTTTAGGACGGATGCTCCCTTTGAGGAGATCGAGAAGCTCTTTTCGTCGTAGCCCCCCTGTAGCCCTTCCCTATGAGGTAAACCTCCGCACTTCCCTTCCTGGAGGCTGGAGGCTTTGAAACCTTGGTGAACTCGAACCTCTTCCTGAACTCCCTCAAGAATCCTTCCAATCCACTTCCCTGGAAAACCTTTATCAAGGCCTTTCCCCCTTCCCTCAGCACCACTTCGGCTATGCGGAGGGCCGCCTCCGCCAGTTCCAGCGATTTGGCGTGATCCACCTCCCACACCCCCGAGATGTGTGGTGAGGCATCCGAGAGAAGTACATCCGCCTTCCTAGGCAGATGGGAGAGGATGAGTTCGGGCGTGGAGGGATCCAGGAGATCGCCCACCAGGGAACGCACGTTGTTTTCTCGAAAGGGGCTGATGGGCTGCAGGTCTATTCCCAGCACGAAGCCCTCCTCCCCCACCTCCTCCCTAGCCACCTGCATCCATCCGCCCGGAGCCGCTCCCAGGTCCACCACCACTTCTCCCTTCCTGAGAAGGGAATAGCGGGAGTTCAGCTGCTTGAGCTTGAAGGCGGACCTAGCCCTATACCCCATCTTCCTGGCCAACCTGCGGTAGGGTTCCTCCTTTCCCCTGAAGGGCAAGTCACACCCCCTCGAACCCGCTCTCAGGCTTCAGTCCAACTTTTTTGAAGGCACGTATGACCCTTTCCGTGAGGACATGTCTGTCGGGGTGGTAGAAGAGGTGACTGGGACAGCGACAGTCGCTGGAACCGAAGCCAGAAACGGAGGGGAGATCGACCAGTTCCCTGGCCACTTCGCATTCCTTTCTGGTCCTGCTCCTTGCCCTCACCAAATCCACTACCCTAGCCCTCATCCTCAGGTAGTCTATGTGCCAGTGAGAAGGTTTTTCCTTCTTCAGATGGCGCTGTACCCTCTTCTCCATGCCGGAGAGGGCCGAGCCCACGTAGGCATAATATCCTTCCTTGAAATCCCTTACCCCCAGTTCCCCCACCTTCAGTTGCAGGTCGAAGGGTACGTGGAGGATGAGAACGTAGGTACCTCCGGCCATCTTTTCCTTTCTGAGGGATAAGGCTTAAGCCCCCCTTTCCATTTTCCGTTGTGATAAGAAACGTCTTCGTGGATTACGACAACACCCTGCACGATTCCGATTCCAAGTTCATAGCCCAGTTCGAGGCCCCCGCCTCCAAACTGGGATTGACGGGTAGGGAGCTCTGGAAGCTCTATCTCTTCGAGGTACACAGGGACATCGTGCACAGGTGGTATCCGGAAAAGCACGACGATAGGGAATTCCACTGCCGTCTGATCTTCCAGAAGCTGGGAAAACCCTACAGCGAAGGGCTGGCCCTGCAGCTCATCTCCGCCTTCGAGAGGGCCATGGAGGAGTGCTGGAGGAATCCCACCTTCTTCCCAGAAACCTTTCTTTTCTTGGAGGAGGTTTCGAAAAGGTATAGGGTCTGTCTTGCCACCTCCGAGAACGCCCTTCAGAAAGCCTCTTCCCTCGAAAGGATGGGTGGAAGGAAATATTTCGCCTGCGTGCTTGGTGATCACAACATTGGGATAAGGAAAACGGAAAAGGAGTATTACCTCAAGGCCCTGGAGCTCGCGGAAGCTAGGGCTGAGGAGAGTGTGATGGTGGGAGATAGCACGACCCATGACATCCAACCGGCGAGTGAGGTGGGGATGAAAACGATTTGGGTCAACAGGAGGGGAGAAGTTTTTTCAGGGAAGAGGGACTGTGAAGTAAGGGATTTGAAGGAGGCCTTACACTGGCTTCTAGACCATCACCTTTTTTAAAGGGAGAATCGAAGAGGAAATGATGCCCATCTACATCCTGCTGTCCATACTGACAGCGGAAGGGAGGAAAACCCTCAAGGAAAGACCCCATCGCATCTTTGAAGTGAACAAGGAAATCGAAGCCTTCGGAGCCAAAGTGCTGCATCAATATGCCGTGCTTGGTCCCTACGACTTTGTCAACGTGGTGGAGGCACCGGATAACGAAACGGTTACCCGCATTTCCATCGAGCTTGGTTCCAGGGGAACCCTGAAGGTGATGAGTCTACCGGCCATACCCGTGGAAAAACTCATCGAGAAAATAAAGAAACAGTAGTTTCCCTTCCATCCCTTCGCTCAGGGGCCCAGCTTCCTTTCTAGCCATTCGGCCGTTACTTCCACGGCAATCCTTCTCTTTTCGGGTTGGGTAAACCTATGGTCAGCGCCTTCCACCCAGACCAATACCTTTGGAGGAGGGGCCCGCTCGAAGAGCAAGAGCGAATGGTAGGGGGGAACCAATTCATCTTCCGTTCCGTGCAGGAGGAGGAGGGGTGCCTTTACTCCACGTATATATTCGATTAAGGGATATTTCTTCGAATCCTCGATCAATTCCTTCAATTCCTCACCCTGAAGTCCTCCCAAGTTATATGGGGTAGCCCATGCCGCCAAAGCTTGAAAGTCCCGGTAGAGGGAGGAAAGGAGCAGGACCATATATCCTCCCAGGCTGCTCCCCATGAGCCCTATTCTTTTGTATCCAAGTGAATGGGCGAAATCAACCACCCTTCCCAAATCTTCCATCCTTTGGGTGAGCGTGGCCTCCTTTCCCCTTTCTCCGCTTCTCTGGTTGAACCTGAGGGAGGAGAGTCCCCTTCGTTGAAGTTCCTCGGCAAGCTCCACGTATTTGGGGCTGTGCATGCTTCCAAAGAGACCATGGCACATGATCACACATCCCTTACGGGAAGACTTCGCTGGGCAGAAGATGGCCTGCAACCCTCCTACTTCCACTTCCTCTCCTTGCATCCCTTCCCTTCCGCTTTCCACAAAAAATATATGGAAGCAATGAAGAATCACTTCAAAAAAGGAGAGGTGAGGAAATGGAAATAAAGAAAATAGCAGTCCTCGGAGCAGGGGCCATGGGTCACGGAATAGCTCAAGTGGCGGCGATGAGCGGATTCGAAGTCAATTTGATGGACATCAAGGATGAGTTCGTGGAAGCAGGAATAGAGAAGATAAAGTGGAGCTTGGACAAATTGGTGCAGAAGGGAAGGATCAGCCAGGAAGATGCAGACAATGCTCTGAAGAGGATAAAGAAATTCCTGTCGGTGGGAGACGCCGTGAAGGATGTGGATTTCATGATAGAGGCCATTCCGGAGAAACTGGATCTCAAGAAACAAGCCTTTGCGGAGGCGGACAAGAATGCTCCCAAACACGCCATCCTGGCAAGTAACACCAGCGCTCTCCCCATCTCCGAAATAGCTTCCGCCACCACCAGACCGGAGAAGGTGGTGGGGATGCACTTCTTCAATCCCCCGCAACTCATGAGGCTGGTGGAGGTGGTGAGGGGAGAGAAGACGAGCGATGAAACCGTGAGGATAACGGTGGAACTGGCCAAGAAGTTTGGGAAGGAACCCGTGATAGTGAACAAGGATGTTCCAGGTTTCATCGCTAACCGGTGCACGATCATAGGTTCCAACTTGGTCCACTGGATGGTGTACAACGGGGAGTACACGATCGAAGAGGTGGATGCGGCGGCCATCCACAAGGCGGGAATGCCCATGGGCATGTTCGGGTTGCTCGATTACACCGGAATAGACATAGCCTACAGCGTTGCCAAGTTCATGGAGGAAAGGGAACCAGGGTTCAAGGTCAGTCCCTTACTGGAGGAGAAGGTGAAGAAAGGAGAACTGGGAGTTAAGACGGGGAAGGGTTTCTATGAGTACCCGGAGAAGAAGTGGGTGCCCCTCGATCTTCCCTTCGAGAAGGCGGAGAAGTTCGATCCCTTCATTCCCACCTACGTGGGCATCAACGTGGCGGCCGAGCTCCTTAGGAACGGGGTGGCCACGAGGGATGATATCGATAAGGCCCTCAAGCTGGGTTTCAACTTGCCGATGGGCTTTTTGGAACTGGCGGACTCCATAGGAATAGATGTGGTGGTCCAGAAGCTCAAGGAGATTTCAGCCAAGTATGGACCCTTCTACAAGCCCAGCCCGCTGCTCGAGGAGATGGTGAAGAGGGGAGAGTTGGGTCAGAAAACTAAGAAGGGCTTCTACACCTACGAGTAGGGGCCCTAATTTTTTTTCTTTCGTTTTCAAACTTCCGCATCTTCCGGGAAACTATTTAAAGGAGGATTCCTAACTTCGTAGGTTCAATATGGGAGCGGGAACAAGGGTTATGGGTGCGGCGCTCTGTGTTGCCTGCGTGATCATAGCGGCCCTTTATATCCTCTTCCCGCTGGGCAGGTGGTGGCAGATCTGGAAGTTCGGAGATTATACGGCCCCCCTTTGGGTCGTGGTGCCGGTCGCAGGGGGGATGGTTGTCCTAGCCGCCCTGGGTTTCTGGCTGGGATGGATCATGGCCACCACCAAGGACGTTTCGCCCCCCAGCGTGGAGGAGAAACCCAAGAAGAAAAAGAAGTAATTCTTTCCCACGTTCGGCTTTTATCTTGGGCCCTCTGAGAGAGCAGGGAGAACTTGAGCGTCCATAAACTGGCGATAGCCCTTTACTTGCTCTCCCTCATGGTGCTGAGCTTCTCCATTCTCCTAGTACCGGGGAAGAACGGGGACACCCTCAACACCTCCGACAGCGGTTTCTTCTTCGGTATAGCCAGGGAAATCGATCGGCAGAACGGCTTCGTGGAAAGGTATTCCCTCTCCCATGCCCCCTCTGGATGGACGATAGGTCCGGCAGACCAGGGACAACCTCTGATGTTGGTCATGCTTTACAGGGCCCTTCACTCCCTCGACCAAGACCTGGATCTCATGGATGTCTGTAGGCTTTGGTCTCCCCTTCTCCTAGCCCTTTCCCTCCTTCCCGCCTTTTTGGTGGGTAGGGAGCTTTGGGGGGAGGTGGCGGGTGCGGTGGCAGCCCTTTCCTTGGCCCTCATAACCAACCTCATCTACTGGTGTAAGGTGGGGGCCTTCGACAGGGAAGCCCTACAGACCCTC
This sequence comes from Candidatus Hadarchaeales archaeon, assembly GCA_038736355.1. NCBI lineage: Archaea > Methanobacteriati > Hadarchaeota (SeqCode) > Hadarchaeia (SeqCode) > Hadarchaeales (SeqCode) > Hadarchaeales archaeon (SeqCode). The sequence continues at coordinate 358,052 of JAVYML010000001.1, read as the reverse complement.
CTCACCCTCTGGACCATCTTTTTCTCCCTGAAGATTTTCAAGTCTAGGTCCCTCCCCTCCGCGTGTTGGTGGGGAGGGTTGATGGCGGCCACCCTCGGACTCTTCGCCCTTTCTTGGTCGGGGTGGTGGTACCTCCTACCCGTGATTTTTTTCGTACCCCTGTTGGGGGTAGGGGTGAGGTTCTTGGAGCGTCTTTGGAAGGAACGGAGACCGGGGGAGGCCATCCTCTCCTCCACCAAGGAACATCTCCCCCAGTTTCTCGGACTCCTCCTTTCCCTGGTCCTCCTAGAGGCTTTTCTGTATTTCAGCGGAGAAGGGAGGCTGGACTACTGGAAAGGAATAATCCTGGGCGTTTGGGGCTATCTCCCTCCCTCCCTTTCCCTGGCGGCGGGTACGGGCATGGTGATGGTGGGTCTTTACTTCTGGTGGGAGACGAGCAAATTGAAGAGCAGGATCGGGCTGGGCTGGCTCCTCTTCTCCTTAGCGGTGGGGGCACTGGTGGTTTGGGCATGGAGTTCAAGGGTGGAAGGATTGGTTTTCCCAAGGTATGCCAGCGAAATGCAGCCTTTCAATTCCTGGAGGGAAATCTTCCCCCAGTTCTACTATGGAATCGAGAGATCTGGAGATCTGGTTTTCCTCCTCATGGTATTGGGTCTCCTCGCCCTCCTCTGGAGGAGGAGAACCACCGATTTCCTCCCCTTCCTGTGGCTGTTCGTACTCGCTGGTTTGGTATGGCCCGGGGTGGGACAGGCACGCTTCATAAGGCAGTGGTGGCCCTTCGTGGCCGTGATGGTTGGCGTGGGTGTGGGAGTATTGTTCTCCTTGCTCAAGAGGATTTCCGTTGAAACTTGGATACCGAGCTTTGACTGGACCAAAAACACCCTCCTCCTAGCCATATGTGGGGCAGTTGTCCTTTCTCCCCTAATTTCCAATGCTTACGGGCATGCCGAGAGGACCAACCCACCCACGGAGTGGAATGTGAGGGGTCTCGATAGCGGTCTGCTGGAGACCTTCCTCTGGTTGAAGGAAAACTCTCCTGAAAATTCCGTGGTGGCGGTCGAATGGTCCTATGGCCATCTCCTCACGGGTGTCTCGGAGAGGAGATCGGTTTGCGATGGGGTGGAAGCTATGGCTCCGGAAGGGGAATGGGAGAACGATCCCTTGCGCTATCCCGTCCGTCCTCCGGATTACATTTATGTGGTGCAGGGTAACCATGCCTTGCTGCGTGGCATGAATCTTCGGAGGGAGAACTGGAGGGTGAACGGGAGGAGGGTGGATGTGCAATGGTTCCCGTTAATGGGGGTGGAGGAATTGAAATGGTATCTTAAGGCTTACGATAACTACGGGTGTAGGATAGACTACTTGGTCTTTCACGTCGGACAGTATTGGGAAGCCTATTACTACAAAAATCGTGATGCTCCCCTTTCCAAGGTGTGGGAGGCGAAGAGGTTGTTCACCAGACCCAGGACCACTCCCACACGTGGGGAGGGGGAATGGGTTTTCGATTTCAGCGAAAACAGGAAGGCAGTGGTGCTTAGGGATAACGGTGAAGTCTACCTCAGGACCGAGGGTGGGAACTTCTACCTTGACGGCGTGGCTTACATCTTCTTGGATGAGGAATGGAAACCTCAGGGCATCAACTTCATACCTTCCAGTACGGTGGATGTGAAGGAGACGCTGGTGGTCTTCATACAAGGGGAAAACATGGTGGGTGCATGGCTGGTGGAGGGAGTCTCTGAGGCCATCAGGAGCATACCCGACCCCGTGGGGTTATTGGTCTTTACCAATCCAACTTCCCTCCCCTATCTGGAGCGAGTCCACCAGAGCTCCAACGGCATCGTCCTCCTCTTTAGGGTTGATTGGGAGAGGATGGTAACTTGAGGCCCAAGGGGACGAGGGACCTCTTCGGAAGGGAACTGGCATGCATAAGAAGGGTGGAGGAGGTGATGAGGAGGATTTTCGTGAGGTGGGGTTACAGGGAAGTGGAGACCCCCATCTTCGAGAGTCTGGAGCTTTTCACCAGGAAGAGCGGGGAGGAAGTGGTGAGACAACTCTATGTCTTTAGGGACAAATCGGGAAAGGAGCTGGCTTTGCGTCCCGAGCTGACGGCCCCCGTCGTGAGGCTCTACCTGGAGAAGTTCAGATCGGAGAGCAAGCCCGTTAAACTCTTTTACTTCGGTCCATGCTTCAGGTACGAGGAGCCCCAGGCCCATCGGTGGAGGCAGTTCAGGCAGGCGGGAGTGGAAATCCTGGGAAGTCCCAGGCCGGAGGCCGATGCGGAGGTCCTCGCCCTCACCCATGAGGTCTTCAGGGAGCTGGGCTTGAGGGGGGAGTTCAGGGTAGGCAACGTCCGCCTGCTCCGCCTGGTCTTGGAAAAGATGGGAGTGAGGGGGGAAGAGGCGGAGAGGATCCTGAGGGCGGTGGACTCCAGGGATCCCGAAAGGTTGGAAAGGGAGCTGGCGGGGAGGAAGGGAAGGGAGGAGTTCGAGGAGTTGGTGGGGCTGAGGGGAGGGGAAGAAGTACTGGACAGGGCGAAGGTGGGGGAGGAGGAGAGGGAGATCCTGGAGGGGATGAGGAGGATCCTGAGGCTAGCGGAAAGAATGGGGGCAAGGGGACTTTCCGTGGATCTGAGCATAGCCAGGGGACTCGAGTACTACACGGATTGCGTGTTCGAGGTATATGTGGAAGGAGTGCAGGTGGCGGGCGGTGGAAGGTATGATGGGTTGGCGGAGGCCCTGGGAGGGGAACCATGTCAGGCGGTGGGGGTGGGTTTTGGGGTGGACAGGATTGCCCAATTCCTGCTCGAGAGGGAAGAAATAGAGGAAGAGAAGCTGTGCTGTGCCGTCCTTCCAGCTTCCCAGGAAATGCTGGAAAAGGCCTTGGAGGTGACGACGGAATTGAGGAGGGAGGGAATAAGCACGGAGGTGGATCTGATGGGAAGGAACCTCAGCAAGGCCCTTGCCCATGCCAACGCTAGGGGGGCTAAGTATGCGGTCATCGTGGGGCCCAGGGAATGGGAGAGGGGATCGGTGATGCTCAGGGACATGCGGACGGGGGAGCAACAGGAGGTGAGGAGGGAAGAACTGATCCAAAGGCTCAGGAAAACTTGTAACCGAGACGGCTGAAGATTTCCTTCATCACGAGGGCATCCCTTTCGAGCACAGGACTTTCACTTATGAGGGTGATCTCCACCTTCCTCTTCAGGATTTCCCTGGCGAGGGGCTCGAAGGGTGGTTTGCCCGAGGAGAGTTCGAGGTGATACCTCTCGTTCCCCCTCCCTTCCCCCACCCTGTTGAACTCCACTCCCGTGAAGTGGGTATGGAGTTCTTCCAACTTGAGGGTCCTGAGGGTTTCGAAAACTTTGGGATAATCCACCTCCCCCGCTCTCCTGGCGTAGAGGTGGGCCCAGTCGACCACGGGAACGCATCCCTTCACTTCCTTGCAGACCCCTATTACTTCCTCCAGGGTCCCGAAGGTGGACTGTTTTCCCATCGTTTCAAGCCCCAGCTTTACCTCCCCCCATCCCTTCCCCTCCATTTCTTCCCTGAGGGCCAAGCATCCCTCCTTCACCTTCTCCAGTGCTTCCTCTGGCTTCAGCTTCCCGTAGAAACCGGGATGGAAGGTGGCTATTCCCGCCCCCATCCTGTGGGCCCTCTCCACCGCTTCCAGAATCCTTCGCTTGGAAGCCTCCACCTTTCCCCTCTCTGGGGAACAGAGGTTCACGAAGTAGGGACAGTGAACGGAGAGTTTTATCCCCAACCTCCTCGCTTCCTTCCCCACTTCTTCGGCCATCTCCCTGCTCATGGCCACCCCCCTCACGAACTGGATTTCCATGGCGTTCAAACCTATTTTCGCCAGGTACCGGAGGCCGCCCAGTGTGCTCTTTTCTGGGCTCCCCAGCGGCACTCCCGCCGGTCCCAGGAAGATCATCCTCAAAGACCTGAAGGGAGGGATTTAGCCCTTTCTCCGAAGGAAAAACCTAAATTGTGAACCATTTCAACTTCAAATGGTGGAGGGATTCCATGGCGAAGAAGAAGGCTGCCAAAAAGAAGAAGGCTGAGGAAAAAACCACTACTTCTGGTTGCTGCCGCTGAGTCCTCCCTACCCTTTTCCCTTTTTTTCTCCCCCTTCCAAAGAGGAGGATGTTGAGCAGAATTAAGAAAGAAGTGGGGAGGTGGGTGGAGCCCCTCGCCTCCTCCCTCGCGAGGGGGGGGATTACCCCCAATCTCCTCACCCTGCTGGGTTTGGGCATGGGTTTGGTTTCGGCTCTCTTCTTTGCCTTGGGAAAACCGCTGGAGGGGGGCCTGCTCCTCCTCCTCTGCGGGTTCTTCGATCTCTTGGATGGTGCCGTGGCGAGGAGCGGGGGAAAGGAAACGAAGTTCGGGGGGGTTTTGGATTCCGTCGTGGATAGATACGTGGACTTCCTCATCCTTTTGGCCATCATCTGGGGAGGATTGGCGGAGGCCTTCGGGATTTCCGGTTTGGTTTGGGGAGGGGCAGCCATCTTGGGGAGTTTCATGGTAAGCTATGTGAGGGCGAGGGGGGAGGCGGCGGGGACGGGGAAGATGGAGGTGGGCTTGGCGGAAAGGGGAGAGCGTATCCTCCTCTTGGGCTTGGGTTCGATCTTGGGCTTTACGAACTACGCGGTGGTTCTAGTGGCGGTCCTCTCCCATTTCACAGTGGTCCAAAGGATGGTGGTGGCCAAAAGGAGATTGGGGGATTAGGCTTCAACATCCGCGCATACCAAAACCGAGCTTTTTCTCGACTAAGCGGATAGTTTATCCGCCAATTCTCTGAAGTAATCTCCCACCTGCTTGAAGAGCTCAATACCCTTGGGAGTGATCTTGTAGTATTTCCTCGCCGGTCTCCCCCTCTGGTCCTTCCATTCCGAGGAGGTATATCCCTGTTTTTCGAGCTTGTTCAAGACGAGATAGCAAGAAACCATGGGAGGTTTGAAACCGAACTTCTGATAGATGGCGTTCCTGAGTTCATAAGCATACATGGGCCTCTCCCGCAACAAGTTGAGCACATAGGGCCAGAGCATTTCCACGGTGGTCTTGCGTTTCAATCTCTTCATAAGTCCCCCCCTTTCCATTCAAGGGTATGGTAATAAAGGCTTTCCGAGCTTAAAAAAAGTGAAGCACATTTTTAAGGAAAGGAGGATAAGACGAGATAAAATGGGAACCATACGGGTCGCCATAGCCGGTGTGGGGAACTGTGCTTCCTCCTTGGTGCAGGGAGTGGAATACTACAAGAATGCCAAGGAGGGAGAGTCGGTTCCAGGTTTGATGCATGTGAAGTTCGGCGATTACCACGTCAGGGACATAAAGTTCGTGGCGGCCTTCGACGTGGACCTGAACAAGATAGGGAAGGATCTTTCCGAGGCCATCTTCACCCCTCCCAACTGTACCGTCAAGTTCTGCGACGTGCCCAAGCTTGGAGTGGAGGTGATGGAGGGTCCGCTTCTCGACGGATTGGGTAAATACCTCACTCCCGTGATACCCCACCGTTCCAAACCCAAGCCCGTGGACGTGGTGAGGGTGTTGGAGGATTCAAACGCCGATATTTTGGTAAACTATCTTCCCGTGGGTAGCTATGAGGCCTCGAGGTTCTATGCCGAAGCCGCTCTCAAGGCTGGATGCGGTTTCGTGAACTGCATTCCGGAGTTCATCGTTTCGGACAAGGAATGGGGTAGGCGCTTTCAGGAAGCCGGCCTTCCCTGTGCCGGCGACGATGTCAAGTCGCAGGTGGGTGCCACCATTCTACATCGGACGCTGGTGAAGCTGCTGGTGGACCGGGGAGTGAAGGTGGAGGAGAGCTATCAGCTCAACATAGGAGGGAACACGGATTTCCTCAACATGCTGGAGGAAGAGCGCCTGAGTTCCAAGAGGATAAGCAAGACGGAAGCCGTTTCCAGTCAAGTCCCCTATGAGGTTCCCCTCAGAATAGGACCAAGCGATTATGTGCCCTTCCTCAAGGACAGGAAGATATGCTACATCTTCATCAAGGGGAGGAAGTTCGGGGATGTTCCCCTCACGATAGATGTGAAGCTCTCGGTGGAGGATTCACCCAACAGTGCGGGTGTGGTGATAGATGCCATAAGGGCGGTGAAGATAGCGATGGATAGGAAGATCGCGGGACCGCTTTTGGGGGTTTCGGCATATTTCTTCAAGCATCCGCCTGTACAAATGCCGGATGAAGTGGCGAGGAAGGCCGTGGAAGACTTCATAAAGGGGAAGGTGTGATGGGTCCGGAACCGGAAATAGTGGTGGTGGGCCATATAGCCATAGATGTGAACGTTTTCCCCTGGGGGATTATCGAAAATGTTTTGGGAGGGGCCCCGACCTACGGGGGCCTTGCCCTCAGGGCTTTGGGAAAGGAAGTGGGGGTCCTCTCCAAGGTGGGAAGGGATTTGCCCGAGAAGTTCCCTCCCCTGTACAGGGCCTTCGGAATAGACACGGAAGGAATAATGGTGGTGGGGGAGCATACCACCCTCTTCGAAAACACCTACGACGAAAGGGGGAGGAGGGTGCAGAGGTGCAAGTACAGGGCTCCTCCCCTTTCCCCCGGGGACCTGCCTGAAAGCTATAGGGAGGCCAAGGGCTTCTACGTTTCTCCCGTGGTGAACGAGGTGGGGCCGGAGCTCCTCAAGGAACTGAAGCGTTCGGACGGTTTGGTGGTGCTGGATCCTCAAGGAGCCTTTAGGGAAGTGGGAAGGGAGGGGAGGGTGAGGATAAGGATGCCGGAGAATTTCCAGGAACTGGTGAAGTACGCCGACGTGGTGAAGGTGGGAAGGGAAGAGATGGAGGGAATAGGGAAGAAACCCAAGGAGATGCTGGAGCTCCTGAAGAAGATGGGGGTCAAGCTGGGTATCGTTACCTTGGGGGAGAAGGGATGTATGGCCTATTGCGATGGGAAGTTCTTGAGCGCGGAAGGGCTGAAGGTGCAGGTTCAGGATCCCACGGGGGCAGGCGACGTGTTCGGGGCGGTCTTCCTAGCCAAGTACCTGGAAACGAGGGACGTGGAGCGTTCGCTGAAGTTCGCCAACGCGGCTGCTGGTCTCAAGGTGAGGTACAAGGGGGCCGTGGGCTTCCCTTCCGAGGCCGAAATCAAGAAGTTCTTGAAGTGATCAGTAGCTCTTCCCCATCAGGAAGGTTTTTCCCGGTTTCCCGCACAGGGCACAGCTCCCCTCCCCTCCCCCCACTTCCTCCCCCAGTACCTGTATTCCCGTTTCCTCCTCCGCCCTCCCGGCACATTCCTCCCCGCAGAAGGGGATCCTCGCGATTCCTCCCTTCCTCACCGCCTCCACCGCTTCCTCCAGCCTCGAAGCCTTCCCTATCCTTTCCTCCATCCTCTTCCAGGCCCTCTTCCTCATCTCTTCCTCCATCCTTCCCATTTCCTCAGAGAGGAAGGAGGGGAGCTCCTCCAGGCGAACCTCCTTCCTCTCCCTCCCGTCCCTCCTCACGACCGTCACCGTGCGGGAGGAACTTTCCCTGGGTCCCACCTCCAGCCTCAGGGGGACGCCCCTTCTCTCCCAATAGTAGAACTTGTTTCCCGGCCTCAGGTCCCTTTTGTCCAGCACCACCCTGAAGCCCCTCCTTTCCAGTTCTCCCCTCACCTCCTCGGCGAAGGCTTCCGGTTCCTTTTCCTCCTTGAAGGGAATGGGGACGATGACCGCTTGGATGGGGGCTAAGCTTGGTGGGAGGCAGGGACCCACCTCATCCGCGTGGAGTACCAGGGTGGCGGCCACCACCCTCTCGGAGATGCCGTAGCAGGTCTGATAGGCGTATTCGTGCTCCCCATTGGGTTTCAGGAACTTTATCTCGAAGACCCTGGAAAAGTTCTGACCGAGGAAGTGGACCGTTCCTATCTGCAGGACCCTTCCATCCGGGAGGAGGGTATCGAAGGCTAGGGAATAATCCGCCCCCGCGAAGGTGTCCCACTTGGGTCTTTTGGTGATCACGTAGGGAATGCAGAGCCTTTCGAAGAAACGGGAATAGAGGGAGACGGCCTCCCTCACCTGCTCCTCGGCTTCCTCCCTGCTGGAATGGACGGTGTGGGCCTCCTTGAAGGTGGTGACCTCCCTCATCCTTATCATGGGTTTCGTCATCTTGGTTTCGTATCTGAAGACACTCACTATCTGGAAGACCTTGAGGGGCAGATCGGTGTGGGAGCGGATCCAGAGGGAGAACATGGGATACATGGCGGTCTCGCTCGTGGGACGGAGGACCAGCTTCACACCCAGTTCCTCCTCCCCTCCCTTCGTGACCCAGTAAACCTGGTTTCCAAAACCTCTGATGTGCTCTTCTTCTTTCCTGAAGAGATCTTCGGGGATGAGGAGGGGGAAGAGGACTTCCTTGTGTCCCGTCTCCAGCAGGAGCCCGCGGATCACGGAGAGGATCCTGTTCCTGAGTTCCATTCCATAGGGAAGCCAGACGCAGAGCCCCTTCACGGGATAACGGGGGTCCATGATCTCGGCTTCCAGGATCAGTTTGTTGAACCATTCCCCGAAGGTGTCTTCCTCTCCCATGTTCCCACTGGACCGAGTTTCTTCACCTTCCCCCATTTATATTTCCCGAGAGGGGGAGGGCACCTCCCTCCTTCACCACTACCATGTCCTCCCATCTCGCCCCCCCCACCCTAGGAACGTAGGCTCCAGGCTCCACCGTGATCACGGAGTTTTCCTTCAGCACTTCCTTCGATCCCTTCCTGAGACTGGGGGGCTCGTGGACTTCCAAGCCTATTCCATGTCCCACCCCATGTAGGAGATACCTTCCATAACCCCTCTCCTCCAGAACCTTTCTGGCAGTCCTTTCCACTTCCCCCGCCCCCCTTCCAGCCCCCACTTCCTCGAGGGCGAGGAGTTGGGCCTCCCTCACCGCCTCCAGGAGTCTTTCCTGTTTTTTTGAGGGGGAGAGGGCGAAGGTTCTGGTGAGGTCGGAGGAGTATCCCCTGTAGGAAGCACCCAGATCCACTACCACCAGTTCCCCCCTCCTGAGTTTCTTCGAGGTGGAGGTGGCGTGGGGCAGGAGGGAGTTCCTTCCGGAAGCCACTATCGTGGGGAAGGGTGTTCCCTCCGATCCCGCCTTCCTCATCTCGTACTCCACCTCCGCGGCTATTTCCCTCTCACTCCTTCCCTCCTCCACCAACTCGGAGGCGCAACGCAAGCCCTTCAGGGCTATGTTCGCGGCCTTCTTCATCCATTCTATCTCCCTCTTGGTCTTCCTCTCGCAGAACTTCTCGAAAAAGTTCCTGAACTTCTGGAGCCTGATCCCTCCCGCTTCCTTCTTCAGCTTGTAGAGGAAGGAGGGGGAGGCTTCATCGTATGCCACTTCCCTGATCCTTCCTTCCCTCAAGACTTTTCCCACCACCTTCGAGAGTTCCTCCGAGGGTTCGGAACCGTACGGGAGGACGGGCAGGCGGGTCTCCCTCCTCGCCCTTTCCGCCTCCATCTCGGAGCAGAAGAGGAGGGGATCCCCTTCCTTCAGGAGGAAGGCCGTCCCGGCGGAAGTACCTGAAAAATAACGCTGATGTTTGAGGACCAAACAGGAAGCCCATCCCCTCTCCTCCAACTCCCTCTCCAGCCATCCGATCCTCTCCATCGCTACCCGTTTTAGGGGACACGACTAAAAACCTTGGATGGAGAGGAAGAGGGAACTCTCCCTCCTCTACGACCGGACCTCTTCCCTCTACGATAGGAGGTATTCCCTTCTTCAGGAGAGGAAATATCGGAGGATCTTCTCCCATCTCCCAAGGAGAGGTAGGATACTCGATGTGGGTTGCGGCACGGGTCTCCTCTTGGGAAAGTTGAAGGGTTTCGAGGTGGTGGGGCTGGATCTCTCCTTGGGCATGCTCAAGAGGGCGAGGAGGAGGAATCCGGGAGTTCCCTTGATCCTGGCGGATGCGGAGCACCTCCCCTTCAAAGGGGGAGCTTTCAGGATGGTCCTCTCGATCACCGTGCTCCAAAACCTTCCCCATCCCGCCCTGGCCCTCAGGGAGATGGCAAGGGTTCTGAGGAAGGGGGGAAAGGTGGTGGTGAGCACCCTGAGGTACAAGTATGGAAGGGAAGTGAGGGAATGGATGGAAGATGCGGGCTTCGAGGTGGTGGAGGAGGGAGAAGAGGGGGAAGATCTCTATTTCGTGGGGGTGAAGGTCAGAGGGAGCGGAGGGCTATACCCTTCAGGTCCTCCAGCTCCACCTTCTTCAGGTTTCCCTCCACCAGTCTCCTGTTGCGATAGGCCCTCTCCGCCACCTCCACCGCCTCCCTCTCCCCCACGAAGTCGGAAAGCCTCCTCATCCCATACTTCTCCCTGATCCTCTCCACTTCTTCCGCCAGCTTTATCCCAAGCCTGCGTTCCAATTCCTCCAATTTTTTCTCACCCTCGTAAAATCTCAGAAAGGCGGTGAGGAAGAGGGAGTTGGCCTCCCCGTGGGGAATCCCGTACTTTCCCCCCAGCACGTGGCTGAGGGCGTGGACGAGGGAGGCCTGGGCATTGGTGATGGCCATTCCACCCAGCAGGGAGCAGAGCATCATCTTCCTCCTCCCCTCCCGTTTGTCTTCCACCGCCTCCTCCAGCCCCTCCAAGAACAACCTCACCCCCTGTTCGCAGAGGAGATCCACGAAGGGATCGCAGAAGCGGGTTAGATAGGCTTCCACGAGATGGCAGAGGGCATCCATGGAGCTGGAAAGGGTTAGGTCCTTGGGCAGACCCAGCATGAGGTTCTCGTCCAGAACGGCGAAGTGCGGACAGATGTTTTCGGAAACGATGGACCACTTTTCTTCCCCCACCCTTATGACCGAATACTTGGTCACCTCGCTTCCCGTTCCATGGGTCGTGGGAATGGCGATGAGTTTTCTCATCCTGTTGGGTATCTTTTCCACTCCGAAGAAGTCCCTTATCCTTCCGGGGTTCTCCATGAGGGCCGCCAGCACCTTCGCCACATCCAGGACGCTTCCTCCCCCCACGGCCAGCACGTACTGGAAATCCTCATCCTCGATCTTCTCCCAATACCCCTCCACTTCTTCGAGGGAGGGTTCGGGGGAGATCCTCAAGGTGGTGAGGTTTCCCTCCACCCTTCCCTCGAACCCCCTCCTGCAACAGAGGAGTCCCCTCCCTTCCAGCCGGAGGGAGGATAGGACTTCCTCCATCCTTCCAAACCTTATGTCCGTCCTGAGAATCATGTCTTATCCGCTCCAACACTGGGAATAAAGGATTATACCTCCACCAGCCGAAGAATCCTTTTACTCAGGAGGGAGAGGATTTCCTCCTTCACTTCGGAAAAACCCCTTTCCGTCTTCCATCTTCCCCCGAAGACCTTTTCCCTGATCTCCCTTCCCGTCAGGTCGTCCTCTTCCACCGTCAGGAGGAGGGAACCCCTGGCGAAGTGGGTTTTCGCGAGCAACCCATCCCTATCCCCATCCACTATCCCCACGACGGGTTTCCCCAGCCTGAAGAGGATGTCCCCCACCACGTAGGAAGTATCGTCCCCTACCACCACCGCCCCTTCCGCCTCCCTCGCCAGCTCGTAAACGTGGTAGCCAGCATGGTCGATGAGGACCACTCCCTTTCCCCTCGGTCCCTCCCTCACCTTGGGTTCGGGAGGGAAGGGACGGAGGGAGGGGGTGGACTCCAGCCTGATCTTCTTCAGTTCGATCCTCCCCATACCTTCCAGTTTCTTCCAGATGTTTGGCTTCAGTTCCACCCCCCGAATTTCCAACAGCTTTCCCCCCTCCTCCACGAGGATCACTTCCTCCGAAACCGCCCTTCCCACCACCATCCTGTTCACCAATACGTGGTCTCCCACCTCCACCCCCAACAACCTGCGGTAGTTCCTCCCCCCTAAGCTCCAGAAGGCCTCACCGAAGGAGGGTGGCTCCTTGAGCTTCATTCCCAGGTTCGTCGCCATCCAGCGCGCCAGTCCCTCCGCCCCCTCCGTCCAGGGTATTACCCATCCACCCCTCGCCTCCACCTCCACCACGGGCTTTTTCACCCTCGAAGCCCTAACGAGGTGCCAGCAGTGGGCATGACTCTTCAGGGGAGAAGAAGCATACATGGGGAGGACGAGGGCATCCACCTCCTCGGAGGTCTTGGCCAAGACCTCGCTGGGTTCTCCCGGAACGAACTCCACTTCCCCCTCCATCCCGCTGTCGAGGAGGGCGGTCCTCCCCATCGTGCCGTAGGTGAAAGCCCTCACCTCGTGTTCGCTCTCGAGCAGATCCAGAATCTTCCGAGCCCATCCGCTGTCGAAGATGCCAGGCATGTGGAAGAAAACGGCGATCTTCATGCCCTTCCCCCACACAGGTTCTCCACATATTCCCGGAGCTTCGCACCAGCCTCCTTGAGGGTCTCCACCTCTATGCCCGGAACCCCACACAGGAGGAAGAGCACCCTCTTGGTCTCTTCCGTCACCTTGGTGAGCTCCGAATCCCTGTAGGGATAGATGGCCACCACCTTCTTCCCATCCGAAACCACCACTTCCCCTCCCAGCTTCATGGGTTCCTCCATCCCTATTCCCAAGAACTCCTCCCCATCTTCCGCGAACCTCAGGAGGAGTTCCCCCTCCAGCCTGTCCAGGTCGAAGGCTCCTATGGAGATCAGGAACTGGACGGAGACCACGTTGTAGAGATCCACGAGGGTGTTGATCGTGGGGAAGGGTTTTCCCAGTAAGATCCTCCTCACGAGGGCCTCCGCCGAGGGACGAATCTTCGTGGGATCTATACCCAGCCTCCACATGAAGTCCCGGTAGGCCCTCACCGCCTTCACCTCCTTGAGGGAATGGAGGTCATATTTCCCCTTGACCTTCCTAACCGTTTCCTCCTTGAGCCTCTCCACCTCTGGATGTCTTTTCTCCACCCTCACCCCTTCCACCCTCACCTCCATTGCCCTTATTCCGGGAAACCTATCCTCCACCCTTCTGTCCACCTTCAGGAACATCCCATCTACCTCTGCGGCTCCACCACCACCTTGAGGGATTCCCCGGCTTCGGCCACCAGCTTGAAACCTAGGGCTATTTCCCCCAGCCCCACCCTGTGGGTGATCATCTCCTTAACCCTTATCCTTCCCCTCCTGAGGAGATCCAGGGCTTCCTCCAGATCCCTAGGGGCTGCTCCGTAAGAGGTCATCAGCTTCACCTCTTCCCTCCACCTCTCCGCGGGCACGAAAGAAAGGGAGGAGTCGGGAGGAGGAACGGCGAAGAAGAGGATGGTTCCTCCCCTGTCCACGCATTTGAAAGCTTGCTCCGCTGCCTGCCTCGAACCCGCGCAGAGGATGACGTGATCGGCCCCCCTTCCGAGGATCTCCCTCACCCTTTCGGGGAGGCCCTCCCCTCCGCGGAGGGCAAAATCCGCCCCAAAGCGTTTGGCAGCTTCCAGCCTGTAATCCCGGAGGTCTGCGACCATGACCGTTGTCGCACCCCTGAGCTTGGAAAGCTGGAGGTGGAGGAGACCGGAGACCCCTCCTCCTATGATGAGTACGGTATCCTCCTCCCCCACACCCGCCAGTCTCTGTGCCCTCACGGTACACCCCAAGGGTTCGATGAAGGTGGCTTCCTCGAAGGAGAGCTGGGGGGGAAGGAGGTAGGTTCCCTTTTCCACGTTGATTTTCGGCACCCTCACGTACTCGGAGAAACCACCGGGATCGTAATTGGAGGTGTGGAGGGTCTCGCAGGCCGTCTCATGTCCCTTGATACAGTAACGGCATTGCCCACAGGGCACATGGTGGGAAACGAAAACCCTGTCCCCCACCTTCACCACTCCCACTCCCTCCCCCACTTCCTCCACCACACCCACCGCTTCATGTCCCAGCACCCTCGGTGCCTGCGGGTCGCGGTACCACTGGAGAACATCCGTCCCGCAGATTCCGCAGGCCATCACCTTCATGAGGAACTCGCCGGGACCGATTTCGGGCTTGGGTCTCTCTTCTACCCTTATCTCTCCACCCCTGTAGTAAACGGCTACGCGCATTCCCTCCCCCCTAAAAAAGCTTCAGGGTTTGGCACCCACCTTTACGCTCTCGAAGACTTCCTGGGCCTCCCTGGGCGTCGCGTTCTCGTGGATGATGGCCCTCAGCGCCCTGATCATGGCGACGGGATAATCGTGCTGCCAGATGTTCCTTCCGAGGTTAACCCCTATGGCACCCTTCTGGATGCCGTCGTAGACGAACTCAAAGACTTCCCTTTCCGAATCCACCTTCGGTCCCCCCGCTATCACCACGGGAACGGGACATCCCTCCACCACCTTCTCGAAACCCTCCTTGCAGTAATAGGTCTTCACGATCCTTGCCCCCAGCTCCGCAGCGATCCTGCAACAGAGGGCGAGATACCTGGCTTCCCTTTTCTCCAGTTCCCTGCCCACCGCCGTCACCGCCATCACGGGTATCCCATATTCCTCGCACTCGTCCACCAGCCTGGCCAGGTTCATCAGCGTCTGATGCTCGTACCTGCTCCCCACGAAGATGGAAACGGAAACGGCACTGGCGTTCAACCTTATCGCTTCCTTCACGGAGGTGATGATACCCTCGTGGGAAAGATCTTCCCCCACGATGCTCGTCCCCCCAGAGACCCTCAGGATGATGGGCTTGGTGTTGGTGGGGTCTACACAGGAGCGCAGGATTCCCCTCGTGAGCATGATGGCGTCGGCGTAGGGGAGGAGGGGGGCAATGGTTTCACCGGGTTTCTCCAGCCTGTGGGTGGGGCCCTGGAAATAACCATGGTCGATGGGTAGGAAGAGGGCCCTCCCATCCCTTTGGATGAGTTGGGCCAGCCTGTTTTTCATTCCCCAGTCCATCGGAATTCCTTCCCGGTTTGGCTTTATATCCTTTCAGCCTTTCACCCAAACAAATTAATCTGACTTTCCCCTCCGTAGAATGGGGCGGCCGTGGTCTAGCCTGGTCTAGGACTCAGGCCCTCCAAGCCTGCGACGCGGGTTCAAATCCCGCCGGCCGCACCACCTTTCTTGACAACCTCTTTCCCTTCCCTGAAAGGTTCAGCGGTTTGTATTTTTCGAAATCGGGAAGTCAAAAATTCGAAATGGAGTAACATAAAAGAAAAAAGTAAAGAATTTTTGTTACATACGTTTCTTTTTCGTTCCACTTGAGGGAGGAGTTTAAAAAGGAGAAAGGGAGGAAGCAGGACGGTGAAAAAAGAAATTTTGGTGTGTGCAACAGCGGTTTTCTTCCTCCTATCCTCCCTTCAGCCCTTGGCGGGAGCCCCAAGATCCAACGGATGGACTCCCAGTCTTCTGGTTTCTACCCGTTATGGTCTGGTGGAGGGTTTTGAAAAAGATGGAGTTTATGTTTGGCTGGGCATCCCTTACGCCAAACCACCCCTGGGCGAGTTGAGATGGAAAGCCCCGAGGGATCCTGAGGCATGGGAGGGAGTGCTGAAGGCCACCGCGTTTCCACCCCCACCGGTTCAGTTCGCGGGTATCATGGGGAGTATAGAGGTTGAAAAGATTAGGAACCATGAAGTCATAGGAAGCGAGAATTGCCTCTATCTGAACATTTGGAGACCGAAGAGTGGGGAAAGGCTCCCCGTTTACGTCTGGATTTACGGAGGGGCCAACCAGGCCGGTCAGAGCGCTCTCCCCCTCTATCACGGAGCGAACTTGGCCCGCAAGGCCAACGTGGTGGTGGTAACCCTTAACTACAGGGTGGGGATAGCGGGTTGGTTCCGCCATCCCGCCTTGAGGACGGGCAATCCCCTAGACGATTCGGGCAACTACGGACTCTTGGACATCGTCAAGGCGTTGGAATGGGTACACTACAACATCGAAAACTTTGGAGGGGATCCCAACAACGTGACGGTAGCGGGAGAATCGGCTGGGGCCATGAACATCTACCACCTCTTGGTTTCACCCTATGTGAAACAGGAATACTTCGATAAGGGAATAAAACTCTTCCACAGGGCGGTTTTGGAGAGTGGGGCACTCCTTCCCGTTCCTCCAGAACTAGCCGAAAGGGAGGCCCATGGAATGTTGGTTCGTCTCTTGGTGAGGGAAGGGTGGGCGGAAAACGAGGAGGAGGCGGAGAGGATGATTGCCGAGATGGGTGCGGAGGGGATAGCAAATCTTCTCCTCTCCATGCCCATGGAGAACCTCTACAGATGCTTCGTTCCGGATTACATGGGGTCCTTCAGTAGTGGGGGGATTCCCTTCCTAAGCCTCTTGGGTCTTTCTGGCTGTCTGGCGGATGGGTACGTTATTGCTTCCCCCATCTGGAAACCCTACTGGAGGTTGATGGTGGGTAAGTACATCAAGGTCCCCGTGATCATCGGGAACACCTCGGAAGAGGTCAAGTTCATGTTGCCCTTCATGGTCGAGCCCGAGAAGGCCATGGAAACCATGGAGAATGCCATCCTAGGCTATCCCCTCTCCGACAACTTGGAAGACTATATGGATCCCCTCTGGCACCCCATCTATCAGCCCGTTTCCGATCTCCTCACCTCCCTCTGGCAATTGGTGGGAGTGGAAATACCTGCCAGCTTAATGCGCCTGCATCAGAAGGAAGTGTATGTCTTCAAGTTTTCTTGGAACGAAGAACCTAAGCCTTTCGACTTCATCGTCGGGGCCTGTCATTCCTCCGAAATTCCCTTCATCTTCGGAAACGTGGGTCCGGGGGATTATTGCCCACCCTATTCTTCCCCCTATTTCGCCTACAGTCCCCAGAACGAAAAGGGAAGGATGAAGCTTTCCGATGCCATGATAGCCTACTGGTCGGGTTTCATGAGGAAGGGAGTACCGGAGGCGCAGGGCTTACCCAAATGGACTCCTTGGACCATCAAGCCCAAATGTCCCAACCGTATGGTACTGGATGCCAACGAAGAGAACTTGGAGGTGAGGATGGAGTGCTCCTTCGCTACCGTGGAGGGACTCAAGGCCCTTAAAGACCTGTTGAGGGACTTCCCGTGGGAAAACCTGGCAGACTATCTGCAGGAGTTGTTGGGCATCCTAGGAATAGACGTGAGGACTTGGTTTGGTTTTTAGATCCCGAGTTCCGAGACTACCTTGAGGAGGGTTTCCTGATATTTTGAATAAAGGTTTTCGTACACCCTCCGGTTTCCTTCGTCGGGTTCCCTCTTTTCCTTCACCCTTACCGCCCGGGCCAGGGCCTCTTCCAGGTTTTTGTAAATCCCCACGCTCACTCCGGCGAGGAGGGCCGCACCCAAGGAGGAGGCATCCTCTACCGTTTCGGTAAGGATGATGGGTTTGCCCGTGATGTCGGCCTGTATTTGTCTCCAGAGGGAAGACCTAGCCCCTCCCCCATCTACCCTTACCTCCGAAACGGGAACGCCCAGGGACTCCATGAGGTCCAGAAAAAGCCTGATGGTGAAGCCATTGCTTTCCAGGATGGCCCTGATGAGGTGCGCCCTCCTATGGCTGAAGGAGAGGTTGAGGAAAAGCCCTTTGGAGTAGGAGAAGAGGGGAATCACCAAAAGCCCCTTGGATCCTGGCTCGGCTTCCTCCGCCTGTCGGTTCAGGAGTTCGTACGGATCCATGCCCAACTTTTTTCCTTCCTCCCTCTCCTTCGCCGAGAGTTCATCCCTGAACCACCTGTAGATCAATCCCGTTCCTGGCATTACGGCCTCCAGGCACCACTTCCCCCTCACCACGTGCGGGAGACAGAACATCCTACAGGAGGGTTCGTAGAAGTCCAACAGGGGCTCTTCGACCACCGCATCCACGAAGGTCCCCGTTCCCGTGGTGGCCTTCACCTTTCCCGGCTCCACCACCCCCAATCCCAGCGCCGAACATTGTTGGTCCCCTCCCCCCACCACCACCGGCAGACCGGGAGGGAGACCCAGCTCTTCCGCCGCCTTGGGGAGGAGTTCCCCAGCCACGGTTCCGGGAGGCCTCACGGGGGGGAGTTTCTCGAGGGGGATCCCAAAGGCCCTGGAGAGTTCCTCCGACCATTCCAGCCTCCTGATATCCAAGAAGCCGTAAGAGGAGTTGATGGGATCACTCACGAAGTTTCCCGTGAGCCGGTGGAGCAGATAGGCTTCAGCTGTGAGGAAGAAACGGGTTTTTTCGAAAAGCTTTGGGAGGTTGGTTCTGAACCAGGCCAAGTGATGGGCCACCACCCGCATGGGGAAAAGGTCGGCGGGAGGGGAGGTCCTTGTGTCCATCCAAGTGATGGCCGGATGGAGGGGATTCCCCCCTTCGTCCACGGGAACTACCGTAGCCCTTTGGGTGGTCAAACCGATGGCCTCTATCCTCTCGCCTTCCCCCACCGTTCCCCTACAGGAGCTCGTCAGCGCCCTCCACCAGTCGGCGGGGTCCTGCTCGCTCAGACCGGGAGAGGGAGAATGGGTGGGGTACTCGCAATAACCCTTCCGTACCACCCTTCCTTCTCCATCGAAGAGGACGGTTTTGGCAGCGGTGGTACCCAGATCGAAGACGAGGAGCTGCTCTCCCACCGCGAAGGATGGGAAGGAGGGGTATTAGGTTTTTGTGGGAGGAGGGAGGAAGGGGAAGGATGGGGAGACTCCGTCCCGCGCTGCCGGAGGCTTTCTTGCGGGAGGCGCGGGACTTGGTGGGAGAAAGGGATTTGAGAACGGAAGAGGCCGAGCTTTTTTCCCATGCCAAGGATGCTTGGCTGCTGGGAGGGGTTTGGTTCTCTAGGGGGAAGGAACCCATCCTTCCTGGGGCGGTGGCCTATCCGGAGAGCACGGAAGAGGTCTCGGGACTCGTGCGTCTCTGTTGCCGATATAAAATTCCCCTCGTGCCGTACGGGGGAGGAACGGGGGTGGTGGGGGGAGCCCTCCCCCCAGCCGGGGCCCTCGTGGTGGATCTGAAGAAGATGAACAGACTCCTGGAGGTGGATGGAGAAAACCTGCTGGCGAGGGTCCAAGCGGGAATGAACGGGTGGAGGTACGAGGAAGAGCTGAACCGCAGGGGATACACCGGAGGTCACATACCCCAGTCCCTTCCCTCCTCCACCGTTGGGGGATGGATAGCCCACAGGGCTGCGGGTCAGTTCTCCACCAAATATGGGAAGATAGAGGATTTGGTGGCGGGGCTGGAAGCGGTGATGCCCGACGGCACGGTAGTACGCTCGAGGGCCGTTCCGCGCTCCGCCACGGGTCCCAGATTAGAGCAACTCCTCCTGGGGAGCGAAGGCATGCTGGGTATCATCACCGAGGCCACCCTCAGGATCTTTCCCTTCCCCGAGAGGCGTCTCCCCCTCTCTTTCACCTTCCCTTCCCTGGAGGGAGCCCTGGAAGCGGCCCGCAGGATTCTGAGGAGGGGTTTCAGGCCGGCCGTGCTGAGGATTTACGATGGGGAGGAGGTGGGGCTGCACTTCAGGGGGGTGGTCGAGGAGGGGAGGGTCCTCTCCCTCTTCCTGCTGGAGGGTGATGGGAAACAGGTGGAGGTGGAGGGGGAAGTGGTGGAAGGGGAATGCCGGTCGGCCGGTGGAAGTCCCTCGGGGGAAAAGCCCGTTGAACACTGGCTCAGGACTCGTTTCGATGTCCACCTCGCCCAAGAGGTGATCAGGGGAGGAGGGGTGGTGGATACGGTGGAGGTGGCCATCCTCTGGAGCAGGGCGGCAGAACTCTATCGGAAGGTGAGGGGAGAGCTGGAGGGGCTGGAGGGTATGGTCCACGTCTCCGGACACTTCAGCCACTTCTATCCCGAAGGGGTTTGCCTTTATCTCACCTTCGCGGGCTTCCCTTCGGATCCAGAGGCCTTCTACTGGGGGGCCTGGGAAAAGGTCATGAAGGCCACGCTCGAGCTGGGAGGGACGATCAGCCACCATCATGGGGTGGGACTAGTGAGGGCCAGGTGGATGGAGGAGGAACTGGGAGGGTTCCTCTCCGTGCTCAGGAAGATCAAGGGAGCTTTGGATCCCCAGAACCTGATGAACCCAGGTAAGGCCGGGTGGGGAGATGGAAGGGGTGGAAGATAAGCTCTTCCTCTGTGCCCTCTGTCCCAACATGTGCCGTTTTTCCTGCCCCGTGGAGGAAGTTGCGGGAACGGAAACCTCTTCCCCCCAGGGGAAGGCCCTTACTTCCCTCCTCCTTCTCCGCGGAGAACTCCCTTGGACGGAGGAAAACGCCAGGCCCCCTTACCTCTGTTTGGACTGTCAGGCCTGTAAGCTTTTCTGTCCCTTCGATTTCGATCTTCCCTCCCTTTTTCATCCCGTTCGCGTGAAGGCGGCGAGCAAGATCCACCCACCCGAGGTCCACTCCCGTCTCCTCCGCATGAGGGAAAAGGGCAACCCCTTCGGTGAGCCGAGGGAGAAAAGGGTGGTGGGTAAGGGGGAGGTGGCCTACCTCCCAGGATGTACGGCGGAGATGAAGGAAAGGGAGGTCCTTCTCTCCACCCTTCGCCTGTTGGAAGGGGCAGGGGTGGGGGCGGTCCTGCTGGAGGGTTACTGCTGCGGTCTTCCCTCCTTTAGGGCGGGAGACGAGAAGAGGGCGGAGGAACTCAGGGGGGAGGTGGAGGGGGTCCTGCGTTCTTTGGGGGTGGGCATCCTCCTCCTGAGCTGTCCGGGTTGCCTCGAGTTCCTCTCGGGACTGGAGGGGATAGAGGTGTTCCACACCTCCACCTTCTTCTTGAAATTGGTCGAGGAGGGGAAGATGGGTTTGCCGCGCCTTTCCGGAAGGGTTACCTATCACGATCCCTGTTCCCTGGGGAGGAAGAGGGGGATCTTCGATCCCCCGCGCAAGTTGTTGAAGGAGTTGGGCCTGGAGGTGGTGGAACCCCTCAAAACGAGGGAAAGGGCGGTCTGTTGCGGAGGGGGGAACCCGCTGGAGGAAGCCAGGGGGGTTTCGAGGAAGAGGGCGAAGGAACTCGCGGAAACGGCGGAGCTCACGGTTACCACCTGCCCCACCTGTAAGTGGGCCCTCGGAAGGGAGGGACTGAGGGTTTTGGACCTTTCACAGGTGCTGGAGGGGAGATTGGGATGAAGGTGGAGGAATTCGAGGAGAGGGTGAAGGGGGATCCCTCCTTCTCCCGAGTTTCCCTCAGGATAAGCCTGGAAGGAGAGATCCTGTTCTTGGAAGGGGAAACGGAGAGCTGGGAGCAGGTGGTGGAGCTGGGACACTTGGCGGCGGGAGTCGAGGGGGTGAGGGGGATCGTGAACAGGCTCTGGCCGAGGGGATTGCCCAAACCCGAGAGGAAAAGGGAGGGAAAGGGGAAGGCGGCCTGGGACGGGATGAGGGCGGATGTGGTGGTGGTGGGAGCGGGTATCGTGGGAGCGGGAATAGCGAGGGAGCTCTCCAGGTACGAGCTGGAGGTGGTGCTGGTGGAAAAGGAGGAGGATGTGGCTTGGGGGCAGAGCAAAGGGGGGGCCTCCTGGATCCACGGTTTTGCCGGTCTGGATGTGGATCCCACTTCCCTGAAGGCCAAGCTCTGTGTGGAGGGCAACGCGCTCTACGACGAGTGGGCGGAAGAATTGGACTTTTCCTTCAAGAGGCCTGGCCTGTTGGCCGTGGTGATGGAGGAGGAACTCGTTCCCCTGCTGGAGGTGGCTGCCGAAAGGGTGAGGGAGCATGGCTGTCCCGTAAGGGTGATAGGAAGGGAGGAGCTCCACAGGATGGAACCGGGTCTTCCCCCAGAGGCGGCGGGAGCCCTCTTCTTCCCCACGTATGGTGTGGTGGCGCCCTATGAGGTAACGATAGCACTGGTGGAGAATGCCGTGGCGAACGGGGTGAAGCTCCTCCTGGGAACGGAGGTCATAGGGGTGAGGGTGGAGGAAGGAAGGGTGAAAGGGGTGATCACCGACAGGGGGGAAATCTTCACTTCCTTCCTCGTGAATGCGGCGGGCCTTTATTCCGACGAGGTGGCGGAGCTGGCCGGGGCCCCGGAGTTCACCATCCATCCCAGAAAGGGGGAAATGCTCCTCATAGACTGGAAGAGGGCAGGGGCATGCCTTCACAACCTTGCCCCCGGGGAGCTGAAGGAGGATCCCTACACGAAGGGTGGGGGGATCTCCCTCACCGTGGATGGGAACATGCTTTGGGGTCCCACCGCCCAGGAAGTTCCCTACAAGGAGGATACGGAGACCACGAAGGAGGGAATGGAGAGGGTGTGGAGGAAGTTCAGCAAGTACCTCCCTTCGATCAAGAGGACGGATGTGATCACGGCCTTCGCGGGAGTGAGGGCGGCCACCTACACCGAAGACTTCCACATAGCCCCCTCGAGGAAGGTCAAGGGGCTGGTGAACGTGGGGGGGATCCAGTCCCCGGGTATCACGGCGGCCCCCGCCATAGCGAGGATGGTGGTGGACATCCTGAGGAAGGAGGGTCTGGAGCTGAGGGAAAAGGTCTCCTTCAATCCCAGGAGGAGGGCCGCCCCGCGTTTCAGGGAGTTGGGGGACAGGGAAAGGGAACAACTGATTTCCTTGGACAGGAGGTACGGAAGGGTGGTGTGCAGGTGTGAACACGTCACCGAGGGTGAAGTGGTGGAAGCGATAAGGAGGGGGGCCACCACCCTCGATGGGATAAAGTTCAGGACGAGGGCGGGGATGGGAAGGTGTCAGGGAGGTTTCTGTACCCCACACCTCCTGAGGATCCTTTCGAGGGAGCTGGGAAGGCCCGTGGAGGAACTCACGAAGAAGGGAGGGAAGAGCAGGGTGGTGATGGGCAGGATCAAGGAACCCTTTCTGGGGGGGTGAGGGTGGAGGGGGAAGTGGAGCTGGTGGTGGTGGGAGGGGGAGCGGCGGGCCTGGCGGCGGCCCTGAAGGCGAGGGAGGAAGGGATCGAGGAGATCTGGGTTTTGGACAGGAACGAGAGACCGGGGGGTATCCTCCCCCAATGCATCCACACGGGTTTCGGGCTCCACTACTTCGGGGAAAACTTGACGGGACCGGAGTACATCCACCGCTTCATCAGGAGGGCGAGGGAGGAGGGAATAACGATCAAGCTGGAGACGATGGTCCTCAGGCTCACCAAGGAAAGGGAGGTGGTGGCGGTCAATCCTTCGGAGGGCCTCCTGAAGCTGAAGGCCGGAGCGGTGATCCTAGCGATGGGTTGCAGGGAGAGGCCGAGGGGTTCCCTCCTCATTCCGGGAGGGAGACCGGCTGGAATCTTCACGGCCGGAACGGCTCAGAGGCTCCTCGATCTCGAGGGTTACCTTCCGGGGAGGGAAGTGGTGATCTTGGGCTCGGGGGACGTGGGACTCATCATGGCCAGGAGGTTTGCCATGGAAGGGGTGGAGGTGAAGGCGGTGGTAGAACTCATGCCCTATCCGGGTGGGTTGGGGAGGAACGTGGTGCAGTGCTTGGAGGATTTCGGCATTCCCCTCCTCCTCAGGAGGACGGTCACCCACATCCATGGGAGGGAGAGGGTGGAGGCCGTAACGGTGGCGGAAGTGGATGGGGAAGGAAATCCCATTCCTGGAACCGAAAGGAAGATCCCCTGCGATACCCTCGTCCTCTCGGTGGGCCTCATACCGGAGAACGAGCTCTCGGAGGGGGCGGGAATAGAGCTGGATGAGAGGACGGGGGGACCCTTCGTGGACGAATTCATGCGCACCTCCCTGGAAGGTTTCTTCGCCTGCGGGAACGTGGTGACGGTCTTCGATCTGGTGGACCATGTGACCCTCACGGGGGAGAGGGCGGGAAAGAGTGCCTCCCAGTACCTCAAGGGTGAGCTTCCACCACCCCGGAGGGTCAGGGAAGTGAGACCGGGCGAGAACGTGAGGCTGGTGGTGCCCCAGAGGGTGAGCGGGGAGGGTCCCGTCACCTTCTACTTGAGGGTTTCGAGACCCCTGAGGGAAGCGAGGGTGGAGGTGGGGGGAAAGAGCTTCTTCAGAAAGGCCGTGAGACCACCGGAGATGCTGACGGTGGAGCTGGGGAAGGAAGAAGTGGGGGGGCTGGGTGGGGAAATTCCCGTGAGGGTTTTGGGTAAGCCTCTGGGATAGACATGGAAGTGAAGGAACTCACCTGTGTGATCTGTCCCTTGGGATGCAGGGCCAAGGTCTATGTGGAGGGGGGGAGGGCGGTGGGATGGGAGCATCTCGAGTGCAAGGCCGGGGAAGAATATGTGAAGAGGGAAGTGGAACGTCCCCTCCGGGACTTCTTCACGGTGGTGAGGGTGAAGGGGGGAGGGGTCCTTCCCGTGAGGAGTACGGGACCCATTCCCAAGGAGAGGCTGAAGGAGGCCGTCAAGGAACTGGCGGCGGTGGAGGTGGAGGGTCCGGTGAGGATGGGTGAGGTGGTCGTGAAGAACCTACTGGGACTGGGAGTGGATGTGGTGGCCACTTGGGAGCTGGAATAGTTTTATGCTCACAACCGAAAAGAAAAAAGATGGCGGCGGGGATGCTGAAGAGGTACCTGGAGATGAAGAACCTCGAGGGATGGAAGGAATACAAGGAGATGAAGGAAAAGAAGGTCAAGAAGGTGGAGGAAGAGCGTTATAAGTAGTTCTTCCCTTTTCTTTGGATGGTGTCCTTCCAGGAGCTGGACGCCTTTTTCCATCCCAAGGCCGTGGCCGTGATCGGTGCCTCTACGGGTTTAGACCACTTCGTCCTCCCCATGCTGGAGGCGGGAGGGAAGGTTTATTTGGTGAATCCCAACAGGAAGGAGCTCTTCGGGCAGAAATGCTATTCCTCCCTAGCCGAGGTGGAAGAACCGGTGGACTACGCCCTGGTGGCCGTTCCCGCCCAGCTGGTGCCTGGGGTCATCCGGGAATGTGTGGAGAAGGGGGTGAAGGTGGTGCACATCTTCAGTTCCGGTTTTGGGGAGGTGGGGAGGAGGGATCTGGAGGAGGAGGTGCTCAGGGCTGCGGGGGGTAAGGTAAGGATCATAGGACCCAACTGCATGGGCCTTTACTGTCCAGAATCCTTCCTGCGTTTCGCCTATCACCAGCCCTCCGAGGCCGGAGAGGTGGGCTTCATCTCCCAGAGCGGGGGGCAGGCAGTGAACTTCGTCTATGCAGGCGTGGTGAGGGGTTTCAGGTTCAGCAAGGTGGTGAGCTATGGGAACGGGGTGGACTTGGATGCCGTGGACTTCCTCCGTTACTTGGGGGAAGATCCCAAGACGAGGGTGATAGGAATGTACCTCGAGGGACTGAGACCGGGCAGGGGTAGGGAGCTGAGGGAGGTGATGGAGGAGGTCTGTTTGAGGAAACCCGTGGTGGTGCTGAAGGGGGGAAGAACGGAGGAAGGGAGAAGGGCGGTCTCCTCCCACACGGGTTCGCTGGCGGGTTCGGGAAGGGTCTGGGAGGGTTTTCTGGAGCAGGTGGGTGCAATGGAGGTGGGGAGCTTCGCGGAGATGGCGGACCTTTTGGCGGCCCTCCTCCGCTCACCCCTTCCCAGGGGGAGGGGAGTGGCGGTGACCACGGTCTCGGGAGGGACGAGCGTGGTGGAGACGGACGGACTGGTGGAAGAAGGCCTGAGCGTGCCCAGGCTGGAGGGGGGATGGGGTGCGCTGGAGGAGAGGCTCAGGAGGGCGGGAACCAGTTTGAGCAATCCCCTCGACATCTGGCCGGCGTACGCGAGGGGATACTTGGATGAGGTGCTCGAGGTCCTGGCCTCCCAAGGGGTCATCCACTCGATCGTGGTGGAGATGCAAGCCGAGGAGTTCAGGGCCTACAGGGAAACCCCTCCCGAATGGTTGAAGGATTTCGTGAGCAAGCTCGCGCGGATGGGGAGGAGGATCCAGGAGGAGAGGGGAAAACCCGTGCTGGTGGCCGTTCCACCTTCCTTCTTCCACGATACGGAGGAAGCCATGAGGAAATGGTTCCAGGAGGGGGGATTGGCGGTTTGTGGTTCGGTGAGGGAGGCGGGTAGGATCCTGTCCAAGATGTACGGGTACAGGAAATACTTGGAGAGAAAGGGGGTCCTACGCGAAAAGGAAGAAGAGGGAGATTAGGAAGGCACCCGCCCACACCCTCTTATCCCAGCGAAAGACCTTGCTTCCGTCGAGGGGTGGAAGGGGGAGGAGGTTGAAGAGGGCCAGCCAGCCGTTGACGCTGGCCGCCAAGTAAAAACCGAACCAGGGATGGAGGAGGTGGAGGGAGAGGAAGAGGGAGGCCAGGAAGAGGTTGGAGAGGGGACCTGCTAGGGAAATCTTTCCATATTCCCTTTTCCCCGGTCCAAGGATCGTTCCCCAGGGACCCAGCCTCGGCTGGATGACCACTGCACCCGGAGCGGCGAAAACGAAGCCCACTAGGGAGAGGAGGAGGGCCAAGAGCAGACCCATGGGCCAAGCCCGATACTCGGCATAACATCCGAACCTTCTGGCGAGGTACCTGTGGGAGAGCTCGTGGGCTACAAAACCCACCGAGACCGCGAGGAGGGAGAGGGGGAGGTAGTTCGTGGCTTTCCCCGGTCCCCCGGCGAAAACCGTGGAGAAGGCCAGGGCCAAGACGAAGGCGGAGAGCGTGAGGTCCCTCGCTTCCCTTCCCTTCATCGATCTTCCTCCCGAGCGGGGCCAGTTTCAACTGGATTCGGTTTGGGATGAAAACCTTCCCAGCCTTCCTCGCATGATTTATCGGATCTTTTCGAATCTCGATTTGTTTTGGAGTCTCTCAGGTTTTCGAAGGAAAGGGTACCATGAGTGTTGAGTGGGAGAAGGACCATGCGAAGATCCCATCAGTGGAGAACTTGAGTTTTTCTTGGAAAGAGTGCAGGCATCATTTGTGGATCAGTAGTTCCTGATGAGATCCCCCGCACCCTCCAGGCTCAGGACCTCCGTGGTCCCGTCCTCTATCAACTTCACCCTGGCATCCCTGTAGAGCTTCTGGATCAGGAACTCGTCCGTGGTCCCGTAGGCCCCGAAGAGCTGGAGGGCCTCATCCGCCACCTCGTAGGCTATCCTCTTGCAGTAAACCTGGGCCGCCAAAGCGTGCCTGTAGGAAGCTTTGAAGGTGAAGCGCTCGAAGTTTTCCCTCCAAACGTGCTCCATGACCCTCCTGGAATAGGCCCTGGCCGTCTCCACCTTCGTGAAGAGCTCGAAGAGTTTTTTCCTCACCAGCTGGTGTTTCACGAGGGGTTTTCCCCCCTGTACCCTTTCCTTGCAGTACCTCAGGGCTTCCTCGAAGGCAGCCCTTGCCAGCCCCACGGAGGAGGCTGCCATCCAAGAGCTGGTGATGCAGAGGATCTGGGGGAGGGTCATGAGTCCCGTGGAGGGATGGAGGGCACCCTCTGGAAGGGTCATGTAACCCTCGGGTATCCTCACGTTTTCGAACACCAGTTCCCCCTGGGGACAATCCCTCTGACCGAGCTTCAGGATGGGCGGTCCCTTCCTCACCCCGGGGAGGTCGAGGGGAACCACACATCCCGCCCCCACGCTTCCCTTCGCTAAGTCGAGGTTCACGTGGAGGGCGACGTGGGTGGCCACGGGTCCGGAGGAAATCCAGGAAGACTTGGACCCGGAGATCACCCACTCCTTCCCCTCCTTCACCGCCCTTACCTGTCCCGGTGTGAAGCGGTTCAGTTCCTCCCCCTCGAGGACGAAATCACAGGCCAGCAACCAATCGGAGCCGTGCTCCGGCTCCGTTACCCCCCAGCATCCATGGTACTTGGCCTGATCGTCCTCGAGCCAGGGACGGACGAAATTTTGGTTGAGTTCCTCGTCGAAGCCCGAGGCGGCGAAGAGGATGGGGAAGAGATCCACCCCAAAGGCTATGGAGAAACCGGAGCTTCCCCATGCCACTTCCTCCACCATCATGTGTACCATCCTTCCCGGCAGACCTTCCCCTCCGAAGAGTTTTGGGACGGGTCCCCTGTGATATCCCAGCCTTTTCCAGGCCTTCAGAACCCTCCAGTAGGGCGAGTCCCTCTTCACCACCCTTTCGGGATACTCGTCGGAGGGCATCCTGTCTATCTCAATGGATGCCGGTCTCACCACCTCCTCGGCGAAACGGTGGAGTTCTTCTTTGAGAAGCCTCTCATCCTCGGAAATCTCCTCTATCTCCGCGTATCCCACCTTCTACACCCTGTATTCCTTCTGTACCTCTATGATGCCTAGCGTCATGTCGAACTGGAAGTAGATGGCCGCCACCAATTCCCTGATGGGGATGCGGTGGATGGGGTCTATCGCGGAGGGGGAGTCATAGGTGACCGAAGCGGGCCCCGTCCAGATGGTCTCCCTCCCCTGTGGATCCCTGTGGAAGTCTATCAGGGAATACCACTTCACCAGTTGGGTTAGACCATCCCCTCCCTTGATCGGTGGAAGGTGCCTTACGGAAAGGAGGGGGGTGGGACGGGGGAGGATGGAACTCACGAGGTCGGGAGTGACCCTCTCGTCCGGTTTGAAGGTGAAGGTGAGAAGCCTCTTTCCCCTGGGCCTTTCCATGGTGGCCTGGATTACATCGTACTCTTGGAGGAACTCGATGTGGGCAAGCTTCTTGGGTGCCCCCGCGAGTTCCCTTCCAGCTGCCATCGCAGCATCGTTGGTAACATAGATGTAGGGGATGTAGTAACCCATTTCCCCCTTTACGTCCTTCACCTGGATCACGGCCAGGAACTCATTGTATTCTCCCAGGGTGGAGAAGGAATAGCGGGAGATCCAGAGACCGGCATAGGGGGGATCGGAGAAGAGTTCTAGTCCCTCCGGGAGGAGGGCCTCCACACTTTTGTCCGTCTCCACCATGGCCACGAGACAGTCGCAATTCCTGTACTCAATTTTCAGTCTCTCGGCAGGAGTTCCTGGGGAAAGGCCCGCCCCATAGAGGGGGGAGTCGAAGGGAATGGAATAACCTTCCTTCCCTCCCTTGAGCACCACGAGTTTTCCTCAGCGGGCACAGATAAAAAACTTGCGCAGTCTTACCACTTTTTGTATTTCTGGAGTTCATCGGTTAAATCGACGCTCGTGAGCATCACCGTTCTGCAGCAGTACCTCTTCAGCCCCAGCTCGTCCAGCACGGTCTTGGGATCCTCTCCAGCCCTGACCCTCCTATCGAACTCCTCGTACTTATCACCTAGGAGCTTGCCGCAAGTGATGCACCTGATGGGTCTCATTCCCTCACCTGTAGCTCTTTTGATACTTCGCCCTGGCCCCATATCCTTCCGGTTTCTTGGGCAGCTTGAAGCGGGTATCGCTCTTGATCAGGGTCCAATCGTACTGCCTGAAGACCTCCCTGAGCTGGGGATTTTCTTCCTTCGCCCATTCTATTAATCCCCTCGCTATGGCCGTTCTGGCGGCATCCGCCTGGCCCATCACTCCTCCCCCCCTCACGTTCACCCTTATGTCCACCTTTTTCGCCACCTCCCCGGCCAGAAGGAGGGGCTCCATGATCTTTAGCTTGGCGAGCTCAGGACCGTAGACTTCCAGAGGGGTTCCGTTGAGATAAACCTTCCCGCTTCCTTCAGTCAGGATCGCCCTGGCCACGGCAGCCTTCCTCCTTCCCGTCGCGATCACCGTTTTCAAAACTTCGCCCCCAGCAGCTTACTGAGTTCTCCCACCTTAATAAAGCGTGTTCTCCCCAGCTTCTCCGCCTCCGCCTCCGGAAACCTCGTCAGTTCCCTTCCCCTGAGTTCCGGCGGAATCCCCACGTGTACCCTCAGCCTCTTGTAGGCCTTCCTCCCCTTCTCTTGGTGATAGGGCAACATCCCCCTCACGGTGAGCCTCACGAGATCGTCGGGTCTCCTGTAATGGAAGGGACCCTTCCTGGGATTGGCCAGGTTCCTCGTCCTGAACCATGCTTGGTAGGTGGCCAGGATGGTGGGCTTCTTCCCCGTGATCAGGACCTCCTCCGCGTTCACGATGGTGATCCTCTCCCCTTGGAGGAGACGCTTGGCCACCAGACTCGCGAGCCTCCCCAGCACATGACCCTTTCCATCCACCACCAGCATCTTCTCACTCCATGATCCTCAGACCCTTTCCCTCAGGGTTTTGTTCCAGGAGCTGGGTCAAACTCAGGGCCTCCCCTCCCGCGCTCACGATCTTCCTTTTCGCCGAGAGGGAAAACTTGAAAGCCGCCACCCGCAGGGGCTTCGTGAGCTTTCCCGCAGCCAGAACTTTCCCCGGCACCACCACCGTCTCCCCCTCTTCCGCATACCTGTCCAGCTGGCTCAGGTTGATCTCCGCCCTGTTCCTCCTGGGTCTGGAAAGCCTTTCCGCCAAGTCCAGCCAGACCCTCACCTTCCTCCTTCTCCCCTCTTCCCTGAGCCTCCTTATGAGGGCCTTCAGCACGGGATTGGTGGGACCGGTGGGACGCATATTCTCACCTGGTTGTTCTGGCTTAATGCTTTTTCCTCCACAAAAAGCTTTTAGTGGAGGGAAGAAAAGAGAAAATTGGCTGGCGGAGGGAAGGGGGGTGGGAGGGTGAGGGTTGCCGTACGCCAGCAAGCTTGAGCTGAAGGGTTTCAAATCCTTTAGGGACAGGGTGGAGCTACCCCTTTCGAAGGGTCTGACGGTCATAGGGGGACCCAACGGTTCGGGAAAGAGCAACATCGTGGATGCCCTTTGCTTCGTGTTGGGATGGATGAGCGCCAAGACCATGCGTGCGGAGAGGTTTTCCGATTTCCTCTTCAGGGGGAAGGGCAAATCGGTTCCCTATGCCGAGGTCTCCCTCCACTTCAACAACGAGGATGGGGGGCTGAAAGTCGATTCCA
Organism: Candidatus Hadarchaeales archaeon; assembly: GCA_038736355.1. Lineage (NCBI taxonomy): Archaea > Methanobacteriati > Hadarchaeota (SeqCode) > Hadarchaeia (SeqCode) > Hadarchaeales (SeqCode) > Hadarchaeales archaeon (SeqCode). Next base: position 327,553 of record JAVYML010000001.1, on the reverse strand, counting down.
AGACGGTGGTGATTACGAGGATCGTGGACAGGGAAGGGAGATCGACTTACATGCTCAACAAGAAGCGCCTGAGCAGGCAGGAGGTGGTGGACCTCCTGGGAAAGGACCTGGGGATGGGAGAGTACAACTTCATCCTGCAGGGGGATGTGGATCGCTTCGTGAACATGACTCCCCTGGAGAGGAGGGGAATCGTGGAGGAGCTGGCGGGAATAGCGGAGTACGAGGCCAAGAAGGAGAAATCGCTGGGGGAGCTGAACAGGGTGGAGGGTAAGCTCTCTTCCCTTCGCACCCTCTTGGAGGAGGTCTCCAAGAACGTGGAGAGGCTCAGGACGGAGAGGGAGAATGCCCTGAGGTACAGGGAGCTGAAGGAGAAACTGGAGGAGGTGAGGGGAAAACTCCTCTGGCTGAGGAGGGAGAAGTGCAGGAAAGAGCTTGCTGGAGTAAGGGAGAGGAGGGGGGAGCTCGAGAGGAGGGCGAAGGAGCTGGGAGAAAAATATAGCGAGCTGGTGGAGGAAATCTCCTCCCTGAAGGAGGAGGAAAGGAGGCTTGGGGAGGAAATAGAGGGGGCGATGCCCACCCTGGAAGCGGAAAAGGCCAGACAGAGGGTGGAGGACTTGAGGGAACAACTGGAAGCCCTTGAAAGGGATGGGGAGGAGGTGAGGAGGGAAATGGAAGGATTGGAAGAAGAGGTGAAGAGGGCTGGACCCCCCCTGAAGGAGAGACTCCAGAGGCTCAAGGAGGGGTGTCAGAGGTTCTTGGAACTCAGTTCCTCCTTCCTGAGGAAGAGGCATGGATCGCCGGAGGAGTTGCTGGAAGGATTGAAGATGCTGAGGAAGGCGGTGGAGGAGCTGAAGGGGTTGCTCGAGGAGGTGGAGGAGGGCATGGAGGGGAAAGAACCTTCCGATGCGAGGGAAAGGCTCCTCTACTTGAGGGCCAGGTTGGTCCAGATAGAGAAGGGAAGGAAGGAGGTGGGGGAGAAGCTTTTGAGGGCCCAGAAGGAGCTGGAGAGGCTTTCCTCCCTGGAGAGGAAGGCGGGGGAGGAAGTGGAGAGGAGGAGGAAGAGGAGGGAGGAACTGAGGAGGAGGCTGGACAGGCTGGAGGAGGAGGGGCGCTCCTTGGAGGCCAAGCTCAGGGAAGTGGAGCAGCAGAAGGGAGCACTGGAAGCGGAGGAGCGCTCCCTTTCCCTCAGGCTGGAGGAACTGGAAAACGAGGCCCAAGGGATGAGGCTGAGGAGGGCTGAGGAGGGGGAAAGGGAACTGGAAAGGGAAGCCAGGGAGCTGGAGGCCAAGATGAGGGAACTGGAGCCCGTGAACATGAAGGCGGTGGAACAGTTCGAGGAGGAGGAGAGGAAGTACCTTTCCCTTAGGGAAACCCATGAGAAGCTCGAGAGGGAGAAACAGGTGATCCTGAGTTTCATGGAGGAAATAGAGAGGAGGAAGAGGGAGGCCTTCCTCTCCGTTTTCAACGAGCTTTCGGAGAACTTCGGGAAGATCTTTTCGGAGCTCTCCCCAGGGGGGGAAGCGAGGCTCGTGCTGGAGTGCGAGGAGGATCCCTTCAGGGGAGGGGTGGAGATCGTGGCCAGACCTGCGGGTAAGGAAGTGCTCAGGGCTGAAGCCATGTCGGGAGGGGAGAAATCCCTCACGGCCCTCGCCTTCATCCTGGCAGTACAGAGGCTCAGGCCCGCTTCCTTTTACGTTTTCGACGAGATAGATGCCCATCTGGACGACGAGAAGGTGCCGAGGGTGGCAAGGCTTCTCAAGAAGTATGCGGAAAACTCCCAGGTGATCGTGGTTACCCTCAAGGACCCCATCATGAGCGTGGCGGATAGGCTCTTCGGGGTGGTCATGGAGGGAGGGGTCTCCAGGATCGTCTCCCTCGACCTCTCCAAATACGGGGGATGAAGATGGAAGTGGTAGTGGACGAACCCTTCGAGATCCTCCTCCACCTGGTTCAGGAGAAGAAACTGGATCCTTGGGAGGTGGACATAGAGGTGGTGATGGAGGTTCTTTCCAGGAAGATCCTTGGAAACGGTCCGGATCTAAGGCTTTCCGGAAGGGCCATGCTCTCGGCCTCCACCCTGCTGAGGATGAAGGCGGAGGGAATGGGAAACGGGAAGGAGGGAAATGGGGAGGAAATCCTGGAACTGCCGGAACTGGAACTTCCCGAACTGGGCCCCATCGTCCTGATCCAGCACGAGGGAAAGAAGGTGACGCTGGAGGAGCTCCTCTCCGCCCTGAGGGAAGCCCTGAGGGAAGTCCCTCCGGAGAGGAGGGAGGAAAGGGAGCTCGTGAAAAAGTTGGTGAAGAGGATCAACGAGTTCAGACTCAAGATAGAGGAGCTCATGGAAGCCCTTTACTCCAAGATCCTTTCCCTCTCCGGGGGAGGGGAGGTGGAGTTTTCCAAGCTGTTGGAGGAGAGGACCAGGAAGTGCGCCGTGAGGACCCTTCTCCTCCTCCTCTTCCTCTTCAACAGGGGAAGGATTGGGCTGAGGCAAGAGGAACCCTTCGGGGAGATTTACGTGAGGCCGATGAGGGATGGGGATGGGGCTGGAGAGGGACAAGGCACTGGTTTACGCTGCCCTGTACGCGAGTGATCGTCCCCTCACGCTGGGGGAACTGAAGGAGGTGCTGGGGACCTCCTCGGAAACCTACGTGGGAAAGGTGGTGGAGGAGCTCAGGAAGGAACTCGAGCGCTCCCCCTTCGAGCTGGTGAACACGGCGAGGGATGCGGTGATGCTCAGGTTGAGGGAGGAATACCTGCCCAAGTTGAAGGGTTTGGTGAGGAAGGTCAGGCCCTCCAGGGGCATGCTGAAAACCCTCGCCGTCATAGCCTACGAGCAGCCCATCCATCTCTCGAGGCTGGCGAGGTTGAGGGGGGGACACGTGTACGAGCATGTGAGGCAGCTGGTTTCCCTGGGATTCGTGGAGGCTAGGAGGGTGGGGAGGACGAAGGTCCTGAAAACCTCCAAGAAGTTCGCCAGCTATTTCGGGCTAGAGGATGACGAGGAACTCATCCACAGGAAGCTTCAGGAAGGTCTGGAGAGGAAGATGAGGGGATGAGAGCTTTTTAAGGTGGAAGGGAAGAGGGAAGCAGGATGGGCAGGTGGCAGGGTAGGTCGCTGAAAAAGCCGAGTGGCGGACGCATCTGGAGGAGGAGGGAAAAGAGGAAGAGGGAGCTGGGAGAGGAGTATGTCCCCGTGGTGGTGGGGGAAGGTGAGGAGAAGGTGGTGGTGAGGACCATGGGCGGGGGAAGGAAGATCAGGTTGAGGGTGGCGGAGAAGGCCAACGTTTTCGATCCGCGGACGGGAAGGCACACGGTAGTTAAAATTTTGGGGGTAGTGGAGAATCCTTCCAATCCCCACTACGTCAGAAGGAACATCGTGACGAAGGGAGCGGTGATCAGGACGGAGCTGGGGAGGGCCAGGGTAACGAGCAGGCCGGGGCAGGATGGCGTGGTGAACGCCGTGCTGCTGGGGGATTAAAGTTGCTCCGATTCTAGCTTTCTTGGAACTTATCGGATCGGGAAGCCGGGGCAAATCCTCAATCGTTTCTTGTTTCCTTAAGGAAACAATTTTTATAAATAATTGTTTCCTAGGAGAAAGATGCGAAGGGAGGATTTCAAGGCCGCGTTGGTTTGGTGGAAGCGTCTCGAGCTCCCGGATGCAGTTGAGCGAGAGCTTGACCTGCCCCTTTCTTCGAACCAAATCATCTCCGTCGTGGGGGTTAGGAGGTGCGGGAAGACTTACTTGCTCCTCAGCAAAGCAAAACAGTTGCTGAAAGGGTTGAAAAGGGGGAACGTCGTTTACTTGAACTTCGAGCACGAAAGGCTGAGGAATCTGGATGCCGGTCAGATGGAGGAGCTTTTGGTGGCCCATAGGGAAATTTTTGAACCCGATGAGAAACCCCTTTTCCTGCTTCTGGACGAAATCCAGAACGTCAGGGATTGGGATAAATGGGTCAGGAGGGTCCATGACGAGCGGAGGTTCAGGATTTTCATAACGGGCTCTTCCTCAAAACTGCTGGGGAGGGAAATCGCGACTTCCTTGAGGGGAAGATGCCTGAGTTTCATCCTCTACCCCTTCTCCTTCGCCGAGTTCCTGAGAGCGAAGGGGCGTTTCCCCCAAAGCCTGAAGGAGATTCAGTACAGCGAGGAAAGGGGGGAGATGCTGAGGCTCCAGAGGGAATACTTGGAATTCGGCGGGTTTCCTGAAGTCGTTCTCGAGCGGGATGAAGAGACCAAGCGCAGACTGCTTTCCTCCTACTTCGAAACCATCTTCTACAAGGACATCGTGGAGCGATATGGGGTCAAGAACTTGTCCTTGCTCAACGACTTCCTGCGTTATGCCATAAACAACTTCTCCTCCTACCTCAGTCTGAGCAAGGTAGAGGGATACTTCAAAAGCACGGGTATCAGGTGTAGCAAAAAAACCCTGGCGAATTTCTTGAGGTACGCTGAGTCCGTCTTCCTCCTTTTCCCCGTGGAGATTTTTTCCTATAGAATTAAGGACAGGATGCAATACCCCAGAAAAATTTACTGCGTGGACACGGGGATCGTCAACTGCTTCGCTAGGACTGGTGAAAACTGGGGTAGATTGGCCGAGAACATGGTGTACGTGGAGCTGAGGCGGAGGTTTGAACCCCCCGTCCACGAAATCTTCTGCTGGAGGAACCGTGAACGGGGAGAGGTCGATTTCGTCATAAGGAAAGGGTTGAAGGTGGAGCAGCTGATCCAGGTTTGCTGGGACCCGACGGAAGAGGAGACGAAGAGGAGGGAGGTGAAGGGGCTGGTGAAGGCCATGGAGGAGTTCGGGCTGAAGGAGGGTCTGGTCCTGACCGAGGATTACGGTGGGGAGGAGGAAGTCGATGGGAAGAGGGTGAGGTTCGTCCCCCTCTGGAGGTGGCTGCTGGAAAGATAGCCAAGACCTTCCTAACGGAAGAAAAAGCCTTTCCTCGTTATGGGTTCAGAAGACCGCCTAGGACCTTCCGAGGAGGACCCTGACCGTCCTTTTCACGGCCTCCTCCGAGGAGTACCTCGGCCTCCACCCCAGGGAGCATATTTTGGTGATGTCCAGGAGCATTTCCGGCACGTCTCCCACCCATCCCCTTCTCCCTCCCGTGAACCTGAACCTGGGCTGAAGGCCCATTTCCTCACAAACGATTTCCGCCACCCTTCTCACGGTGGTTCTGTCGGTGTTTCCCAGGTTGAAGATGGCCGGATTTTCTGTCGAGCGCTCCACGGCCAGGAGCATGGCCTCCACACAGTCCTCCACCCAGAGATAGGACTTGTTCTGGTTTCCGTCCCCGAGGATTTCCAGCTCCTCGGGGTTCTTCCTGAGCTTCTCGATGAAGTCCACGATCACCCCGTGGGTCTGCCTGGGTCCCACGATGTTGGCGAACCTGAAGATCCAGGCCCTGAAGCCAAAGGTGTGGCAGTAGGCGGAGATGAGCCCTTCGGCCGCCAGCTTGCTCGCCCCGTAGAGGGAGATGGGAAGCAGGGGGCCGTAGTCCTCGGGGGTGGGAAGGGTCCTCGCCTCCCCATAGACGGTGGAGGAAGAGGAAAAGGCTATCTGCTTGACCCCGCAGGCCCTCATGGCTTCGAGAAGGTTGAAGGTGGTCAGTACGTTCTGTTTGAGGTCCAGCTCCGTTTCTTCGGCCCCCTTTCTTATGTCGGGGTTGGCGGCTAGGTGGTGAATGAACTCCTGTCCCTTCACGGCTTTCCTGAGGGAGGAGGAATCGAGCAGGTCACCTTTGAGGAACCTGAAGTTCTTCTCCCCGTAATGTTCCTTCAGGAACTCCTCCTTTCCCCAGGAAAGGTTGTCGTAGACCGTTACTTCATGTCCCTCTTTCAGCAGCTTGTCCACCAAGTGGGAGCCTATGAAACCCGCCCCTCCCGTCACCAGGACCTTCATCCCCTTCCCTTTTCCCTCCCGCCTTTTAACCAGACCCTTTTTCTTTATTAAAACGGGTTTCCTTGGGGTTCGAGGGGCATGTCCTCCGAGGAGGGAAAGCTCGAGGATTATGCCAAGAGGCTGCTCAGGGGAAGTACCTTGGTCTTCCTCTGCATGGTGGCCTCCACCTTCGTGGCCTTCCTCCTTCGCATGTTTCTAGCCAGGAGCCTAGGGGTGGAAGGCTACGGCCTCTTCTATTCCGTTTTCTTCTTCGTTTCCTTTTTCCTCCTCTTCCGGGATCTGGGGCTCAACTCGGCTCTGGTGAAGTTCATTCCAGAGTTCAGGGTGAAGGGAGACCTCTCCTCCCTGAGGTCCTCCCTCTTTGTGGTGTTTCTGCTTCAGAGCCTTTCATCCCTCTTCCTCTTTATTCCCCTCTTCCTCCTCTCCGGCTGGCTTTCTTCTTCCTTCTTCAGAACTTCCGAGGCCCTCTTACCCCTCAGGCTGCTCCTTTTCTGGTTCCTGGCCTCCACCTTCTATCAGCTCCTTCGTTCCACTTTCCAAGGTCTACAGGACATGCTGGCTTACTCCCTGCTGGACCTCTTCTGGATCCTCGTCATCTTGGTGGGGTCCTTGTGCTTGGTCCCCTCCCGGGGGGTCAGCGGAGTGGCCTTCTCCTACCTCCTCTCCGCGGGTCTCTTGACGGTGGGAGGGGCGTGGTACTTGGGAAGGAAGTACGGAGAGGTGGCGGGTCCCTTGGAGAGGAAGGAAGGGACCCTCGCAAAGCTCCTCTCCTTCGCTCTCCCCTTTTTCGTGGGTGGTCTGGGATCCCTCGTGCTGGCCTACACCGACACCCTCATGCTCACCTTCTTCCGAGGGACAGGGGAGGTGGGTCTTTACCAGGCCGCCCAGCCCCTGGCGAGGCTGCTGGGGTACTTCGTGGAAGCCCTCACCGCAGCCCTCTTTCCCCTGGTTTCGGAGATGTGGGCGAAGGGGGAGAGGAAGCTGGTGAGGGAAGTCACGGGTTTCCTGTTCAAGTCCTCTCTAGCGGTAATCCTTCCCTTCTCCCTTCTCTTCCTCTCCTTCCCTGAGGTAGCGTTGAGGCTGGTGTTCGGAGGAGAGTACTTGGGAAGCTGTACGGCCCTCAGGATCCTTTCCTTTCACACGGTGCTTGGGGCTCTTTTCTCGGTGGTGGGAACGGTGGTGGCTGGGGTAGGGAAGCCCCTTCTCATCACCAAGACCGTGGCTTGGATGGCGGTCCTCAACTTCTTGGGGAATCTCCTCCTCATCCCTCCCTTGGGGGCCTCTGGGGCTGCCCTGACCACCCTTCTTTCCTCCTTCCTGGGGATCCTCCTCCTCCGCAGGTACGCCTGGAAGGAGGTGGGGAGGGCTACTCTCCCTCCCCTCTTAAAGGTGGCGGCGGGAGGAAGCCTGGTTTTTCTTCTCATCTCCCTCTTCAAGTCACTCCTCTCTCTCTCCCCTTGGCTTGAAGCTATGGTGATTTTTCCCCCCCTCCTCTCCCTCTACCTCTTCTGGCTCCTCGGAGCGGGAGTCTTCACCGAGGGAGAAAAGAAGATATTGTTCCGCCTGCTGTTTTTCAGTGGTGAAAGAGGTTGAAAGGTCTTCCGGGCAAGAGCTGGTGGGGCAGGATGAAGGAGAGAGTGGAGACCGAACTCCCTCCTTGGCCTTTCCGCCTGATCTCCGCTCTACTCTTGGCTATCTCCCCGCAGACAAGGTTTCTTTACTTTTCCCATATCTTCTCCCGTTGCTTTTTTTTCAGAGGAAGGATTTTCAGGGACTGGTTCTCTTGGAAAAGGGGGTGAGTCTAGGTACCTCAACGAAATGTACTCAGAGTACTGCGATAGGGATTTGGACGTAGGAAGGGAAGAGTTGGTTCTCGATGTGGGGGCTTGGGTGAAGAGATTCACCGTCCCGGTGGCTCTGAAAGTAGGAGAGGGATGGAAGGTGGTCGTCGTGGAATCCCCTCCCACCGATTTGTTTTTCCTGAAATGTAAAGTTTCAAAACTGAGGAACGTGAGAATGGTGGAGGAGGCCCTTGGGAAGAGGGAAAGAAGGATGAGGCTCTTTTTGGGCCCCAGCAGCCTACAGCATTCGCTGATCACGGGAAGGGGCGAGCATTTGAGCAAGGGGGAAGGGTACTGCTGGGTACCTGATGAAGGAGATATGATTCATTATGCCGAACTTCTCTATTTGTGCGACGTCGCCGTCAATATTGCTTCGTCCGTGTCCCTGGATTCTGTTATATTGAACAAGCCAACATTCAATATAGCCTTTGAAGGATATGGGGAAAGGCCGTTCATAGAGTCAACGAGGGGATACTTCTATACCACGTACTACAAAGTAGTTGCGAACTCTGGTGGTGTTAAAATCGCGAAGAATCCGAGAGCTTGTCGAGTTCATAAATGTGCATCTGGAGAATCCAGAGCTAAACAGGAAAGGAAGAAGGAAGATTATCGAGGAAAGCGAGGCCGATTGATGGGAAATGTGGAGAGAGAATCAAGGCTGTTTTGAAATTCCTAAAGACGAGTGGATAGGAATGTCATCCAATATAGTGTTTTTCACAGAAGGTGGAGAAAGTGCAGGTTTTGGTCACATAACCAGATGCAGGGCTCTTTCCGATGCTTTTGAGGAGGTTGGTGAGGAGACCACCTTCGTTGTAAAAGGCGATGAAAAAATCGTCAAGTTTCTAAATAGAGACGTAGTTTTGGAAAATTGGATCGATGATTTTGAGACGTTCAAAAGCTTTCTTTCTTCCGCCGATCTCGTTGTGATAGACTCATACTTGGCGTCGCTAAACCATTATCGGTGGGCAAGTGAGTTAAAAAAGTGTCTATTTGTTGACGATTTCAGAAGATTGGACTATCCACCAAGAAGCATCGTTTTGAATGGGAGCATCTACGCTGAGAAGCTGAGATATCCGAAAAGGAGGGGTGTTCGATATCTACTGGGTTCAAAGTTCGCACCGCTCAGAAGGGCTTTCTGGGAGGTTGAAGAAAAAGTTGTAAATCCGAAGATGGAAAAATTTTTGTCAGTTTTGGTCTAAATGACATGAGGAGATTGATACCGTCAGTGGTATGAGGAAAAGTTCTCTTGGGAGCGAGGAATGGTTATTAGAAGATACAAACCAATTACAAAATTATACACTCACGGAGAAGTTTCTTTATTTCCTCTTTTGTCAGACGTGGAGTAGCATCTTTTGAAACAAGACGTCTTTTTCTCGAGGAAAAATACTCTTCGTTCAAGAAACTGTATTCTCTTACGATACCATCAGAAAGTTCCACGAGTGGTTTTATAATGAACATTTCAGGAGTTTCCTCGGCCCATACTGATTCTTCTTCAGTCATAAGTTCCTCATGAAACTTTTCTCCAGGTCTTATTCCGATTATTTTCATTTCTATTTTTTCCAGTCCCAGCTTTTGAGATAATTCCTCTGCGATCACAGCCGCCAGTTCTCCTAGCTCTACAGTTGGCATTTTAAAAATGAAAATTTCTCCCCCCTGTGCCATTTGTGTCGCCTTTAAGATACATTCCACAGCGTGGCGCATTGTCATAACGAATCTAGTCATCCTTGGATCAGTGATCGTGAGAGGTTTTCCTTTCTTTAGCTGCTCGATGAAGACCTCTATTACTGATCCACTGGAGCCTAAGACATTTCCGAACCTTACGCAGGAAAATTTCGTTTTTCTAGGACCCTTATAGTAATTTGCTGAAATCGTTAGTCTCTCCGCCAGAAGTTTGGTTGCCCCCATCACGTTTATCGGGTTAACGGCCTTATCGGTGCTGATGGTGATGAACTTCTCAACTTCCTCATCTATGGCCGCCTCCAAGGCATTTTGGGTTCCAAAAACATTCGTCTTCACTGCCTCAAAGGGGTTGTACTCGCATGAGGGAACATGCTTTAGAGCTGCAGCGTGGAAAACTATATCAATGTCCTCCATCGCGCGCTTTACCCTCTCCTTTTCCCTAACATCTCCGACTAGAAACCTAACTCTCTCATCGGGTAAAAGCTCGTGCGACAATTTAAACAGGCCTTCCTCATCTATGTCAAGTATCCGGACCACTTTTGCCTTCTTCTTCAGAAGGGCCTTCGCGATTTCGGACCCTATCGATCCAGCCCCCCCAGTTATGAGCACCCTCTTGCCCTCGAAGTAATCGTCGCTCATGTTGATTCCTTGAAAAAGGCTTGACACTCGCCGGCTATATAGCTTATCTCCTCGTTGGTCATACCCGGGTACATCGGAAGTGAGAGAACCTCTTTGGAAATACTCTCCGTCACAGGAAGCCTTACGGCGAATTTCTGCTTGTAAAATTTTGTGAAGTGGACGGGGTAAAAGAAGACCTTGCTCATTATGCCCTTTCGGCTCAAGTGTTCGATTAAACCATCTCTGAGATTTCTCCCTCCCCTCACCCTGATCGTGTACAGCTGGTACACATGGTAGAATCCGCTGGGAGGGGTGGGTAAAATCACCTCCTTTATCCTCGATAGATGTCTGTCGTATGCGTTTGCGGCTCTCCTCCTCATATCAATTAACCTCTCGACCTTTCGGAGCTGGGAGATGCCGAGCGCAGCGGTGATGCTTGACATCCTGAAGTTGTACCCGAGGTTCACGTACTCGGGGGATTCTGGTGTGGAAAAGTAATCCTCGCGCTCAAGCCTGCCGTGTGATCTCACGAGTTTCAGCCTCTCGTATACTTTTTTTGAGTCGGTCACCACGGCTCCGCCCTCACCCGTGCTTATCACCTTATTCTGGCAGAAGCTGAAAAAGGCGGAATCACCGAAGGTTCCGACCTTCTGTTTGTTCACCCTAGCGCCGAATGCCTCGGCCGCGTCCTCTATCAAGATGAGGCCGTGATCATCGGCTATCTCCCTCAGCTCCTTAATCCGGCATGGACATCCGCCGTAGTGGATCGGAATGATTGCCCTAGTTTTTCTTGTGATTTTTCTTTCCACATCGGCTGGGTCAAGCCCGAGGGTTTTCTCATCGATATCGGCGAAAACTGGCTTTGCACCGACAAAAAGGGGAGCATTAGCCGTCGCTATGAAGGTGAACGACGGGACTATCACCTCATCTCCCTTTCCCACACCATGCGCCAACAGGGCGGCATGCAACGCCGATGTGCCTGAATTAAAAGCCACGCAGTACCTTGTGCCGATGTATTTCGAAATCTCATTTTCAAAATTCTCTATCTCCGGCCCGGCCGCCCAGTACATGCCCCTTCTTATAACACCGTTTACTGTCTGAATGTCGTCCTCGTCCCAGTATATCCTGAACAGCGGAATTTTCCAATTGTGAGACATTGTAATCATATTATATAATATCTCGCCCACTTATAATCTGAAGCTTTGCATGAGATAAAAGAGGTTTTTTCCTTTCAAGAATGTAAACTCTAACGGTGAGAATTCTTTTCTACTTGATGACTAAGAGACTGGATGACTTGCTAGATAAAATTCGTCATGAAGATCTTTTTATCGGCTTTGCGGGTATTCCTCCCACCACAGCGCCGTCTGGGATATCCCTGTTCACAAAAGAACACGCCGCAACAATCGCATTTTCGCCTATGGTTACACCGGGCATGATCACGGTATGGGATCCTATCTTAGCGTTCTTCTTTATCGTTACCTTGCCTTTCTTTCTATCGATCGTAGATTCGGAATAAATGGAGCAATGGGATCCTATTTGGACGTTTTCCTGTATTTCAACCCCATACTTTGCGTTGATGTATGTGAAGGCACCTATGTCGGTATTCTTTCCGAGCTTCAGATTTTCGTGATACTGACACATCCAGTTCCATTTTGTTAGGCCGCGCTCGTCGAACTCAGGAGGTTTCCAGTTTTTGAATCTTTTCGCCATATTTACCCTCAGTAAACGATTCTCTTCTGTAATAAAGATGGTGTGATTTTAATCTTCGCAAGAACTTTTACGATTCTCTGAGCTGCTTTTCCGTCTCCATATGGATTTTTACATTTTTTTACTTTCGTTAGGAACTTTTTATCGTATAGAGCTTTTTTTATGGCCCTGAGGATCTCCTTTTTGTTGTATCTGACATCTATTACGTTCACCGATCGTTCCCGTCCTGCCTGCCTTGTTCCAATATTCACTACTGGTAAATGAAAAGAAGGCGCTTCAATTATGCCACTGCTCGAGTTTCCAACCATCACACTTGCTATGCTCATTAGACCCAAATAATCATTGAATGGAATGCTCTTGAAGCACTTTAGAAAGGGATATTTTCTGTATTTTTCTATCATCTTAATCATTCTTCGCCCGCCCGCGTCCGCGTTGGGATAAATTAAAATTGTTTGATTATTAGTTTGACGATTTAGTTCAACTAGTGCATCGAGCGTTTCTTTTATTTGATATGCTGCTTCATCGGCTTCCGTAACTACGGGATGCTGCACAACCAACAAAATAGGTTTTGACAAATCAAGGCCATATTTTTTAGAAAGCTCAGCTCCACTTGGCAATTTTTCATTTAATATTGTGTCAAGAGCTAGGGCTCCCACCACAAAAACTCTGGATGGCTCTTCACCCATCTTTATTATTCTTTTTGCACTCTTTCGAGTAGCTGGAAAATGAAGGTGTGCCAATTTGGTAATCGCATGTCTAACTGAATCATCTATACTTCCGGAAACCTCCCCTCCGTGTAAATGTGCTATTGGAATCCCCGCGTAAGAAGCTGCTACCGCTCCAGCTAGCATTTCGGCTCTATCGCCTAAGAGTACTAAAAAATCAGGTTTTATCCGGTCCAAGACCTCAGTGATTTTTTTTATACATTCACCGATTGATTTTGCCATTGCTGATCCAGTATCTTCTTTGTGTAAAATCTTTATCTTAGCGTCAATCTTGAATCCGTCCTTTTCTATTTCTTTAATCGTATAGCCAAATTCTTCTGAGAGGTGCATTCCAGTCACGATAAGCGCAAGGTCAAGATTTGGATGATTCTCTATCGCTCGGAGAAGGGGTCTGAGAATTCCGTACTCAGCCCGCGTACCGGTCAGGACCGCTATCTTTCTCATGCTACCACACAATTTTTTCTGATGTGATAATTTCATCTGCTTCTATGTCTTTCCGTGCTTTCTTTCCAACAATCTTATCTATATATTTCGGCTCTAAACCTGTGCCAGGTCTTTTTATTTCCAGCATTCCTTGTGAGATTATAGTACCTTTTGGGATGGATGTTTTGGCAACTATGCTTTTCCGCACCATTTTCTTCATTATTTCCTCGCTTTTGGTCGGCCTTTTCACTCCATCCCCAAGCGCCCTTTCAACCTCTCTTATCCCAACCACCATTCTCTTGAACTCATCCGGCTCCAAAGAGGCCTTGTGATCTGGTCCTGGGAGTTTTTTGCTCAAAGTTAAATGCTTTTCTACAATTGATGCCCCAATCGCTACGGCAGCTATAGGGATAGTTATGCCAACCGTATGGTCCGAGAGCCCCACGGGTACCCCAAACGCCGACCTCAACGTCTTTATCGCTCTCAGGTTTACCTCCTCGATTTTTGCGGGATAGTTGCTCACGCAATGGAGCAGGACTATATCCCCTGCTCCCTCTTTCTTCATCACCTCCAAGGCCTCCTGCACCTCCTCCAGCGTAGACATGCCTGTAGACAAGATAATTGGTTTGCCCTTCCTCGCTATGTGCCTCAAAAGCGGAAAATTTGTGATTTCCCCGGAAGGGACCTTAAATGCGGGGACGCCCAAACGCTCGACGAGATCCACGTTCTCTTCGTTGAAGGCTGAAGCCAAGAAGACTATTCTCTTTTTTTTTGCATATTTTGCCAGAGTTTCAAACTCGCTTTCAGACAACTCAAGTTCTTTAAGCATCTCGTATTGAGTGCCTTTCCCAGTTGCTCTTTTTTGATACATCGCCTTAGGGGCCCTTGTTGTGACCAAATCCTCTGCCGAAAAGACTTGAAACTTCACCGCATCCGCCCCTGCTTTTTTGGCTGCGTCTATGAGCTTCTTTGCCAGTCCGAGCTTCCCGTTGTGATTGACTCCGGCCTCTGCTATTATAAAACACGGCTTCCCTTCTCCCACCATTCTCTCTCCGATTCTAATGCACCTCATGATCTCCTCCTAGGCTAGACGCCTGAAGCCTGTCTGGGCTACCGGACCCTTCAACATTTTTCGCAGTTCCCCTCTATCTACTGCCCTTCTTATCAGCCCAAAGACCTCATCAACGCATTCCAAATACTTGGATACGTGTTCTTCGGTGTGGGCGTAGGAAGCATAAAGGCTCTTTGAAGCTAAAAATCCCCTCTCCAGCATCTCCTGTGTGAAGAGTGTGTGCATTGCCTGAGGGTCCTCACCTTCAAAGGAGAAAGTGGCCAGAGGTGGAAGCCCAACGATCTTTATCTCAAGCCCGTGCTCGCTAGCCATCTTTTTCCAACCTTTTTTCACCGAGTTCCCTATCTTACACAGATGACGGGGAACGTTTCTCCTCTTCATCTTCTCTATTGTTGCTAAAGCTGCTACAGGACCGATCCTTTCACTCCAGTATGTGCTGCTTATGAAACTATCTTGGGCGGCATCCATCACCTCCTTTTTTCCAACAACGGCTGCCATCGGAAAGCCGTTGCTCATGGCCTTCCCATAAACGGCTATATCCGGATCAATCCCGTAGAGCCGATGAATCCCACCAACGTTCATCCTCCAGCCTGAAGTTATCTCATCGAAAATGAGCACAGCGCCGATTTCATCTGCAATCTTTCGAACCCTTTTTAGGAAGTCATCCTTGGGCTCCTGATGTCTGGCGGGCTCCATGACTATTGTGCCGATGTCATTGTACTTCGAAACGATGCCCTCAAGCTCCTCTATCCTATTATAGTTAAAAGGAAGGGCAGTTTCCATCAGAGCCCTTGGAACCCCCTTGGGTTGCAATCCAGGAAGAAGGTGACCATCAAGGTTGGTGTCCTTTGCAAGGTTCGCGGAGAGATACCAATCCGACCATCCGTGATAGCCGCAAAAGGCCACTCTGTCTTTTCCGGTAAAGGCACGCGCGATCCTCACGGCAATCGCCATGGCCTCACCGCCGGTTCTAGCGTATCTGACCATCCCTGCCCATGGGTTGAGTTTCAAAAGGAGTTCGGCTAACTCCAATTCCTCGAAACAATTCAGCGTGGACATAGAGCCCAACGATATTGCTCGAACCACGGACCTATTCACGTCGGGATCAGCATATCCCAGAACACAAGTACCGACCCCCATGTAAGACATGTCGATGAATTTGTTACCGTCCAAGTCCCATATCATATCTCCCTTAGCCTTTTTGTAGTATGCAGGCCACAAAGACGGCAAAAAAAGCTCTGCACGCTTGGAAAAAAGCTGAGAACCTCCCGGTATGAGGGTCTTCGCTTTCTCCCAGAGTCGAGGGCCTCTCCTGATCTTCATTATGGACTCACCTCCACATGAACTCCTTCATCTGAGCTCCTCTCAGCTGCGTACAACAGCTTTAGTATCTTCCAATCCTCCTCGAAGGTGTATGGATACGCTGCTTCTCCCTTTATTGCTCTTATGAAGGCCTTCATCTCTTCTACGTACATATCCTCCCCAGTGATATAGCCCTTCTCTGGGATTCCTTCTCCAGCCAAAAAATTCTCCCAGCGCTTTTCATCAGCCCTATACAGCCTCACTATACCAGTATCTCTGCTCCACTCGATCGTTCCTTCTTCTCCAACTAGTCTAAAGTAACGAGTTGGGTACCTGGCCACGACATCCACGAGTAAGTGTCCAAGAAGACCACTCTTGAATTTGAGCAGAAGCTGATAAACGTCATCTATATCAACATCCAGTCTCGAGATCTTTCCCTTGAAACACGATATTGCTCTTACATCTCCAAAAACCCAAACGAGCCAGACCAGCTCAAACGAAACTATCTCTCTCGCTGCTCCGGTTTCCCTCCTCGCAACGTAAAACTTCCTGTAATCTTCCCATGGGTGCCAGTCGGGAAGATACTGACCGGAATGATATGTAAACGAAAGAGGTTTTCCAACAGCTCCCCGATCCACCAGTTCCTTTATTTTTCTGACTGCAGGGTGAAACCTCATAGTGCAAGATGGTGCTGCAACTATCTTTTTGTCTTTCAACAGGTGAATGAGCTTCTCCATGCCGTCGTCTACCACGCTAGCCTCGGTGAAGAAGTGTTTATTCTCCTGAGCGGCCATTATTGCATATTTCATGTGTAAATCGGGAGGAGTAGAGATGATAAGTACATCAGGATTTTCCCTCATTGCCTCCTCGAACTCGCTAAAGCTTTTTATCCCATATTTTCCATTAGCTTCTTTTCGCCTATCTTCTAAAACATCAAAACCAATTATCTCGCCTGCTTCCAAACGCATCAAATTACGAATCCTCCGTTTGCCCATTGAACCCAGACCAACTATTAGGAATTTCATGGTATCTCTATTCTATTTTTATTTTTATTTTTGAATTACGAATATATCTTTTCCAATAAATTTCTCTGACATTTTTATTTATCTCCAAGAGCTGTGGTTCTTTTTCTAAAAGTTGAATTACATCCTTCAAAGAAATTATCTTTCCAGGTTTATAGAGTTTTTCAAAGATCTTTCTGAAAAATTTAAGATCTTCTGGGTAATCAAGAGTAATTCTTATGTCCGGCCTCTTGAGTCTCTCATCACTTGGGGTCATTTTCTTCACTTTAAACAATCCTGTATCAGTGAAATATCTCACCCATCCAGTTTCTGTGTTATTTGTAGCTTTAATTGATAAAACTTTTTTTATCGCCTCTGTTTTGATTCCAAAGGGAGCTGCCCCCAAAGGAAGGTTCTCCCATCTGATAACATCAGCCTTACTCCTTCTGAAGACCCGTATTGTTTGATCGACAAGTTCTGGATCACACAAAATGTCGTCTCCATCCACGTTAACTATGAAGTCCACGTTATATTTTAGAGCTGCATGAAAGAGCCGGTTTATAATGTCTTTTTCGCTTCCTCTGAAACATTCTATTTTATAAGTTTTGGCTATTTTTTCCAAAATCAAGTCCTCCGAACGAATTGTGGTGCAGAGAATTATTAGATCTGGAAGCTTGGCTGTTTTTACCCGTTCGATAAGGTGTTCAATCGCTCTTTTTCCTTTTATAATTTTTAAGGGTTTTCTGGGCAACCTAGTCGATTTTATTCTTACCGGAATCAACACCGCAGTTTTCATCGTTCAAATTACACTTGCACCGATTTATGCTTTTTCTCTATTTTTTGAATAAACATATGCAATTGCTTTTTTTATTTTATCGGCCTTCGCTAAAAGTTAAAATTCTCTATCTTTTACTATCCCGACTAGCAACTGCTGAGATAAATTTATCTGCTATTTTTTCAAAATCATAGTTTTCTTCTACAAACTTCCTTGCGGCGTATGTACATTTTTTTCTCTCATTTTCTTGAATTAGCATATGCGTAATTGCTCTAACTTTCTTCTTTGTAAACGAATCCATAAGGACCAACAATATTCACAAAAGCAGGGATGTGGGGAACTACTGGATAAGCTCCGCATGCCCAAGCTTCTAAAAGTGGAATGTTCAAACTTTCATGAGAAGAGGACGAAAGATAGATTTTTGCTCTCTTCAGAAGAGAAATTTTTTCTTTCTCTGGTATTATGCCGGTAAAAATAATATCAGATTCGTTTTTTGTCATACGCATCAGTAGTTCCTTTTCCGGACCATCACCTATAATGCACAGTTTCGCATCCTTCACTTTCTCTTTTACCCTTCTAAAGATCTCTATTGCCCTGTCAACTCGTTTAACGCGAGTAAGTCTGCCCAGAACAACGATTAGGTTTTCCTTGTCTTCAGAATATTCGTAATCTTCAATATTCACACCATTGCCAGTCACAAAGATCTTTCTGGCATCAATTCCGACGAAATCTATGATAAGTTTTTTACTTTCTGTAGAGATCGTTTCAACCAGATCTGCCATCCTACTACCAAGTGTACCAAGTGTCGCGAGCACTAGCTCCCCTAGAGACGTGGGGCAGGCATATGCTCCCTTGTTCAAAAAGAAACCGTAAAACAACACATTCAACCCGCCGATACCATGGATGCTTGCAATAAACGGGATTTTATACAGTTTACTTATCACGGGAGAAATAATAAAGCCTTCACTTGACCAACTGTAGATGAAGTCTGGTTTATATTCCTCGGCTATAAACATTCCAGCTCTTAAAAGCTCCATCAAGTTTTTTCCAAAATTAAATGTCTTCTTAAACACACTGTGTTCGGTAGTCCAGTTCCCAACTCTACAAACCCTAATTCCATCAATTACCTCCGTTCTGCCTTGTGGTAAAAAAGCTATAGCAGTTACCTCGTGTCCTCTTTTGACGAGTTCTCTCGCTATAAAAAAACCGTGTGCTTGTAATCCGCCCGTGATTATTATTTGGTCGTTTTGCTTATAAGGAAAATCAGGATTTAGGAATAAAAATCTCATAAGCTATCCGCCCCGCCCTCTGGCAAGTTTTTCTATTAAACTAGCCACCCGCTGAGAAGACATCTCATCCAACTTATAGAAATACTTTCTTATAAATTTCCAGCGATTTTTCGCAAGGTCTTTGCTTTTCAGAAGCCGCTTGATTAAGTTGTCGAGTTCATATTCTTTTAGAACCTCAATGGCTACTCCCTCGTCAGCTAACAATTTGGGGTAATATCTGTTTAGGTAGGGTTTACCGGTTAAATTGACGATTATTACGGGTTTTCCCATTGCAGCGGCCTCGCTCCCCACTACTGAGCCCTCAGTTATCAAGAGATCACAAGAAGCCAACAAATCGTAAAGATTCTCCTTTTTGCTCACGAATGTTTTGCTTGTATCCTCTCCTTGTAAAAAGCGCAGATATCTTTCGTTCGGTTCAGTTGGATGAGGTCTGATAAGCAAAAAGCAGTTCTTCATGTTTAGCACTATCTTGTTTAAAAGTCTCACTAGATGAGCTGTCTCCTCTTCCGTCCAATACTGAATATCAATAGGATTACAAGAAGCGTACACAATGAGTTTAGCCCCAGCTGGTAAACCCAATTGCTTTTTTATTTTATCGGCCTTCGGTTTTAATCTAAAAATATCGTCCATCAGTGGATTTCCCGTGATTACAATCTTTTCCGACGGTATGCCTCTACTTTCAAAAAATTTCTTTGAATATTCGCCCCAGACAGCAATTTTCATACACTCAGCACCATACCTATCATATCCTGGTTCAGGATTTCCGGACAATATGCTGGAAGTTCTTCTAACGAGAAGTTTTATGGAATGAGCAATATTTCCAGAGAACAAAACATTTTTGATGATATTTATGAAATAACTTGGTCCTAAGCTTCTATGCGGAGTGTCCACAACTATCCCTTCAGCTATGAGAAGCGTTGGTATTCCCAGTCTGTTAGCTCCTCTGACGAAATAGAGACAACCTGGGTCGATATCGTTTAAAACAACCACAACGTCGGGTTTCTCCTCTCGTAGGATAAACTCCGGATCCTTCTTTCGATAATCTTGAACCCGTTTAAATCGAATTCCGTTTTCTTGAAGTGCTCGCTCTATCCCAGCTCTACCCTTTTCGCCGTATCCTTCCAAACTTATCGCAAGTACATCTCCTTTCAGCTTCTTCGCAACTTTGGAAAACATTCTAACGTGGTAGACATTTCCAGGAATGAAGAGAACTTTGTAGTTCATCTTCTTTTCCTCCTTCTGAATCTTTCGAGAATCGTTTCTACCTCCCATCTCAAAACCATCTCTTTCTCATAGTTTTTGACGACGAAATTTCTCGCTTTCTTGGCAATCCTTGTCACATCTTTATAGTTCTCCATTATCCATTGAATCTTTTTGGAAAGCTCGTTTTTTGAGTATGGATCAAAAGTAATAGCAAATTTCTTCAATTCTTCCGGAATGGCATATACGCTAGCTAGGACAGGGGTCCCGCTCGCCATCGCCTCGAGAATTGAAACAGAAAAGCCCTCCCAGAAAGATGGCAGAACAAAAAGATGAGATCTTCTGTACCATTCAGCGAGCTCCTCATCACTCACATAACCTAGATATCTAACATCCCCCTCATTTTCTCCTACCGCTCCGATTATGTTGAGCTCAACTCCACGAAGTTTTCTGCAGACTTCTTTCAGAGCCCCAAGGTTTTTTCTAGGTTCATTCCTTCCGACGAAAAGAATCTTAAAAGCTCCGCCTGGTTTTTTTCCATTTGGTCTGAAAAATTTGGTATCCACAAAATTGCGCCCCTTTACGTAATCCCTCACACCATGCCTTTCTAAAAATCTGTCACATTCTCTTGTGGCTGATATGATTAGATCAGATTTTTTGATAAAACAAATGTAAAGCTCTTTCAGAGGAAAAAATGTGAGCTTGGAGAATAGGGGCAGGTTTTTTGCTAAAGCATCTAGATCCCCTGCTTCATGACAAACGTAGAAGTTTTTCCTAGTTTTCCACATTCCGCCCCCATGGGCTATAACGATATCAAAATCATCAAGAATACCTTTTCTATTCAGATAAAACGAGGCCCAAATCGTGTTATATCCAACCGCCTTTTCCGGAAAAATTCTGTTCACGCAAACCTGTTTAAAATCGATGTTTTCGTTTTTTTCAAAAACCCCTAAAACAGGCTCTATTCGGGCATGACTCTTAAATGTCTCCGCAAGTCCAAGCATCACTCTTTCCGCTCCTCCCAGCCATCCCCCCTGCCAAATGAATACTTTCAAATCGCTTTTCATCCTCACAACCACTTGGAGACAGAAGTTTATTCTAGTTTTCCAAGGATTCCTTCCCTCCAACCACGGAATAACTCCTTGAAAAAGTTTTTCCCTTTGCTCACAGAGAGATAAAAGCACTCCAGAAATGCCACAAAAAACGCCGCGATCAGGCAAGCGCTACTTCCATTCTTGCGTATGAAATAGCTCTTGTGACTCCAATAATACCTAAGCCATCTTCTGTAATCCGGTTCCCTACATCCGCCACTTTCCGGTGGCATGTGTTTGATCGAGTAAAATGGAACATAGTAAAGTTTCTCCCCAAGCTTTCTAAGTCTAAAAGAGAAATCACAATCCTCAAGGTACGCGTTTCCCTCCCCTAGTTTTTCGTCAAATATCAATCCAGAACTCCTCCGCACGATGAAGCAAGCTCCTGGAAGATGCGATATTTCAACGATTTTGTCCAGCTTTTTTCCAAACCCGGCGAAAACCAAACCTAAAGGGAAAATCATCTTTCCCACAAAAATTCTGTCCAGCAGATGGGATTTCGCTCCCTCTATCCTGAAGCAGAAATTTTTCAGTTCGGAGTATCTTTCACATTCCTTTAGAAAGTTTTCATCAATTCTTACGTCGTCGTCAAGGAAAATCAAGAACTCTCCCCTGGCTTTTTCTATTCCCCTGTTTCTCGCTCCCGGTAATCCCAACTTCCTATCGAAGATTATTTTGACAATATCTAGAATGCCCTTTTCTTCGTGGCTATTTATAATGTTAAGAACATCCTCGTCCGGATTCTCGGTCACGATGATTACCTCAACTCTTTCCCTGAGTTTCTTAAATTTCTGTTTCTCCAGATCCGTGAGGAGCCTGTCTAGCTCAACCGGTCTTCTATAAGTGGGAATGATCACGGAGAACGTCTTAACAGAGCTTTCCAAAATCCCACCTCGTTCGCAAAATATTTCACGATTAAAAGAGAAAACACTCCAGGGAAAAACTTCGGTCCGCCAGCCACCGCAGCTTTAACTGATATTAAAAGAAGAGGGGAGATTCCGAGAATGAAAAGCAGGAGCCCAAGAATAGGCCAGAAAGCTGTGAGAACCGCCCAAGCCACGACGGCAAAGGGTAAAAATAGCGCAACATACTTTTTCCACCGGAACCCCCATCCTATCTCTTTCCCAAGTCGGAACATCAGACCAGCACCATAACCGTACGCAACTTGCTGCCTCCAGAACTTCCGCGCGCTGTTCTTGTAAAAGTGCTCAAATCTCGCCCTCCTCGTTCCGTAGATTTTCCACCCAGATTTCATCATCCTGAAATGAAATTCCGAATCCTCACCCCACTGAATTTTTTCGTCAAACAGCCCTTCGGGCAGAGCTTCTCTTCTCCACACTCCACATTCGCAAGGGATCGAATGGGTTTCTACGATATCTCTCTCTTTTAGCGTTGGCGTTGTGACCAGACTGACCTGGGCCATGCCAGGTATAAAATAAACACATTTTGCCACGAAGTTTTGGCTTTCTGGGAAAACCTGCATGCCGGCCACACCCCCGGCTTCCGGATGCTCCATCAGAACCTTCAGGAGTTCCTCCACACAGTTCTTTTCGAGTCTGGCATCAGAATTAAAAGTTAAAATGTATCTCCCATTCGTCTCTCTTATTCCTAGATTTCTTCCCCTGCTTATGTTGCACTTGGGCTCAACCATGATTTTCAGTTTGGGGAGTTTTTCAGAATATTTTTTTGCGACCTCGACGGTTCCATCCGTGCTCCCCGCATCCACGATCACGAATTCTATCTCTCTGACTGGATACGTTTGCTCGAGAAAAGATTCGAAAAACTTCGCAAGCTGGTCTGCATTGTTGTAAACAGTCATCACCGCGCTTACTTCGTCAGGTCGCGGTAAACTTCCAGGACTCTCTTTCCAATCTTTTCCCATCTGAAGTTCTCCACCCATTTTTCTCCTTCCTCTACAAGCTTCTTTCTCAGGTTATTATCCGTCAAAACCGCCAAAATCTTTCTCGTCATGTCCCTGATATCCCCTGGGCCGAAAAACAGACCTCCTTTCCCTCCGGAGGCTTCGAGTAGAGGTTCGATTTTCGTCGCAACGAATGGAACCCCTGCCGCCATCGCCTCGAGCAGCACGATCCCAAACCCCTCCACCGTGCTCGCTAAGCAAAAAACATGTGAAGATTTCAAAACTTCCATTACTTTTTCATGAGTTTTTAAAAATCCGAGAAAGTCTACATTTTTCTCTATTCCTAGCTTGGTAGCGAGTTTCCTCAGTTTCTCTTCTTCAGGTCCAGTTCCAACAATCTTACATTTGACATCCGGTAACTCCTTTTTGACCTCCGCGATCGCTCTCAAGATATCGTCCACATGCTTGTACTCCACCAATCTCGATATGCAGCAGATTGTTGGGTATTTCTCTTTTTTTGCCTCTAACTTGCGGATCTTCTTAACATCCACACCATTCGGTATTACTTCTATTTTTTCCTCACAAATACCATGTCTAATAAGCATCCTTTTGGTAAACTGGCTTACTGCGATGAATCGGTTCCACTTCCTGCTCAATACGAAACTTTCGAGAAATTCTCCAGCGACGCCGATTACCCCAATGTTTTTGATCCATCTTCCCAACCATACATCATGGTATGTTGCAACGGCTGGAATCTTCAGTTTCTTGGAAATCTGCCAAGCGATGGGATATGCGATAAAACAGTATCCATCAACGATATCCAGTTCTTCCTTCGTTTTTATGCCATCAACGATAAAGCTGAGTCTTTCCACAAGACTTTCCTTCTGGGAATATTTTCTTTCCTTTCCAAGTCTGACGACTCTAATTCCCAAAAATTTACTTTCTTTTTGATCTCCAATCTCTCTGGTTGTGAAAACTGTTACTTCCTCGCTCTTTGCGATTTCTCTTGCTACGTGAAAGGCTCTTGCCTCAACCCCTCCCCTTACTTCGACATCCGGACTTTTTGGAAAGAATTCTGTGATAATTCCTATCCTCATTCTACACACCAGACTGCATTCTAGAACTTATTTCACTTTAAGGTGCTCATAAGTTTTTTATACCAGTCTACGAATCTAACCGTTAAGACTGAAGGTCTGAATTCAAAAAGTCCGGAGATATCAGCAAAATCTTACTGAGAAACTTCAATTTTTTTCACTACTGTGGAGCCGATTTCTTGTGAGGCCGGATTTTTTTTATTACACGGTACGCAAGCCCTCTTGCATACCAAGATGGCTCCTGCGTGGTTGGCGAGCTTGCTTAGTTTTTTCTCTGGCCTCTCCGAGAGAAGTTTTCCACTGTCAGGACCGCCAGTACCTTGAGGTCGTCTACCTCACCCTGTGCTTCCCTGCTATGTTATTGATGTATTTCATTGAAGAGTTCCTTGAGGATCCTCTTTACATCCTTGAGCCTCGTGAGGACAACCTATAGAAAACCGCCGAATTCTAGGTACTCGCGAAGGTTCAGAATCTTTTTCCTGACCAGAAGGTCGCTTTCTTCTTTTACTTCTAGCCCTTTGAACTGTAGGAACTCCGCCAAATCAACGGGAGGACCTCAAGCGACAGGGTTCTTCCCGTCAAGACGCTTGCGAGCTCCTTTCTTAGGAGTTTGGAAAAGGAATCAGTGAGGATCTCAGGTTCTCCTATTTCTCAAGCGTTCCCCCCCCATTTTTTCCCAGCCCTTGATATTTTGATCGCCGCCGATACCTTTTTATATTTCTGGAGTATAGCTGGATTTGAGCTGGATGGTAGATGGAGGAGAGAAGAAGGGGGAAGTGAGGGTGTTCCTGGATGGTCTTTACCTCAGGATCATCGATGACCTCATCACCGCGGGTTACGGGACCAACCGGAGCGAAGTCGTGAGGAAGATGGTCCACGATTGGGTGATGGCCAACATAGGGGGTTTCCGCGGCTTGATGGAATACGCGAAGAAGAAGTAACGATCACCCCCCCACCTTTGCCAGCCCGGGGGGCAACCTTCCCCCCAAGGTTGCCCCCCGCTTTTCATCCAAATTTTTTGAACAAAACAGTTGTGGAATTTAACTAAAAGGTATAAATAAAGGTATTATACCAAAAGGTATACTGAAAGGTATGAAAAATCCCTTCCTCTACGGGAAGGTGGTGAGCGGGGAGCACTTCATAGACAGGGAAAGGGAACTCGCGGAGTTGGAGGCACATGTGGAGGCGGGGAGGAGCGTTATCCTGTACTCCTCGAGGGGGATGGGGAAGACCTCCCTGGTGGAGGAATTTTTCAGGAGAACGGAGGGAAAATACACTTCCATCCTCATCGACCTCTTCGGGATCCAGAGCAGGGAGGCCCTGGCGAGGGAGCTGGTGGGGAAGGTGGCGAAGAAGGTTTATGGTACCTTCGAGAGGATGAGGAAGGGACTGCAGGACTTCCTCAGGGGACTGAGGGTGGACATGGTTTTGACCCCCGGAGGGGAGGTGAGGTTTGAGCTCCTGAGGACCCCCACCGAGGAGGATCTCGCGCAGGTGCTCGACCTGCCCGAGAAGGTGGCGGAAGAAAAGGGCCTGCGGATGGTGATAGCGTTCGACGAGTTCCAGGAGATAAGAAACCTGGATGGCGAGGCCATGGAAAAGTTGATGAGGTCGAGGTTCCAGCACCACCGAAGGGTCACCTACCTCTTCACGGGAAGCAGGAGGCACCTTCTGGACGAGATCTTCAGCGAGGAGCGCCGGGCCTTTTACAGGTTCGGGGAGCCCATGGAGCTCGGACCCATACCCAGGGAGGAGTTCGCGAAATACATAGAGGAGGGCTTCAGAAGGACGGGGGGGAGAATAAGCGGGGCCGCGATAGCCCACATCCTTGACCTCACGGATGGTCATCCCTCCTTTACCCAGCAGCTCTGCTACGAACTCTGGTTTCTCTCGAAAAGGGTGGACGATGAGGCCGCGGTGGAGAAGGCCGTGGAGAACGTGATCCTCCACGAGAGGATCCACTACTTCGGGATCTGGGAGAACCTCACCCCCCTGCAACGCAGGCTTCTGGAGGGTCTGGCGAAGGAGGAAGTGGGTCCCTACTCCCAGGAGTTCATCTCCAAGTACGGATTGAGATCCCCCGCCCACGTCAGGAAGGGACTGGAGCTCCTAGAAAAGAGGGGTCTGGTGGAGAGAGGAAAAATCCTCGATGTTTTCTTCAGGGAGTGGATCAGGAGGGGCCTACCCTGATCCCCCTACCACCTTCTTAACGGCCCCGGCAAGGTACTTGAGGAAGGGGAAGTTCCTTCCCCCGACAAGGGTCCTTCCCCTTTCGATCTCCTCCAGCACTCCCTCCACCCCTTTCACCTCCCCCACTTCCGTATAGGCCAGCCCCACCTCCTCCTCGCTGTGTCCGTCCGAGCCCCCCGTCATGGGTAGTCCCTTCCTCTCCGCGTACCTGCGGGCCAGGGGATTGGAGAGGAAGTAGGATCTGGAGTTGAAAACCTCCACGGCATCGAAGCGGGCATGGAAAACCGCTCCCGGTCTTCCGTTGAGCCAGAAGGGATGGGCTGCCACGGCTATTCCCCCCTGTTCCCTTATGAGCTCCACGGTCTCCTCCGCTTCCAAATGGGGTGGCACGGCCTCCCTCACCCCCAGTCCCAGGATATGGCCGTGCCTGCTCGTCACCTCTATCCCTGGAATGATCAGGAAGTCTTTGGGGGGGGAGAGGAGGCGCAGCTCCTTCAGGGCTTCGAGGTTATCGTGGTCCGTGAAGGCAAAGCCGTTCAGCCCCTTCTTTTTCAACAGCTTGGAAAGGAGCCTGAGGGAGCAGCGACCGTCGTAGGAGTGGGAGGTGTGGACGTGCAGGTCCAGCCGCGTCTACCTCACCTTCGTTCCCGGTTTTACGGGTCTCTCTGGAACGATGAGGGAGAGCTCTTCTTCCCTCTCTCCCGCTGCCAGGATCATCCCCTCCGACTCCACCCCCATGATCTTTTTCCTTTCGAGGTTGGCCACCAGCACCACCCTCTTCCCCACCAGCTCCTCCGGCGAGTAACTCTTCCCTATCCCCGCCATCACCGTCCGGTTTCCCTCCGGAAGTCTGAGCTCCAGCCTCACCATCTTCTCCGATCCCTGAACCCTTTCCGCCCTCACCACCTCCGCCACCCTCAGGTCCACCTTCTCGAACTCCTCCGCCTTGAGGGTACTCCCGGCAGGTTCCGCCTCCACCACCCTGAAGAGGATTTCCGGTTTTCTGATGGGGTGTCCGGGCTTCAGGTCGAAGGTGTAGGCCTGCTTCCATTCCTTCACCTCCACCCCGAGCATGTGGGCCATCTTCTGGGAGGTGAAGGGCAGGAAGGGGAAGAGCAGGATGGAAAGGCACTTCACCAGGTTGAGGGAGTTGAAGAGGCAGTCGGCAGCCTCCCCCCTCCTCACCTTTATGGCTTCCCAGGGCCTTTTTCCCTGGAAGTACTCGTTCCCTGTCTTGGCCAGCAACATCACCCTCTCCAGTGCCTGGTGGAGCCTCAACCCTTCCATCAGCCTCCCGGTTTCCTCGGCGCAGGAGGCCACCTCCCTTTCCAGGGAGGGATCCACCTTCCCCTCCGGCACCTTTCCGTCGAAGTGGTTCCAAGTGAAGGTGAGCACCCTGTGTACGAAGTTACCCAGATTCCCCACGAGTTCCTCCTTCAGCCTTGTCCTCAGGGCCTCCTCCGAAAAGGAACCGTCCTGTCCGAAGGAGACCTCGCGCAGCAGGAAGTATCTCAGGGCATCCGGGGAATAGGTGCGTGCGAAGTGGAGGGGATCGAGCGTCACCCCCCTGCTCTTGCTCAGCTTTTCCCCCTTGTAGGTGATGAAGCCGTGTACGAAGATCTTCTTGGGGAGGGGAAGATCCAGCGCGAGGAGGAGGGAAGTCCAGATCACCGAATGATGCCAGCTTATGTCCTTCCCTATGAGGTGGAGATCTGGGGGCCAGCGCTCCTCGAAGGTCTTACCTGGATAGCCAGCCGTCGTGAGGTA
Organism: Candidatus Hadarchaeales archaeon; assembly: GCA_038736355.1. Lineage (NCBI taxonomy): Archaea > Methanobacteriati > Hadarchaeota (SeqCode) > Hadarchaeia (SeqCode) > Hadarchaeales (SeqCode) > Hadarchaeales archaeon (SeqCode). Next base: position 300,009 of record JAVYML010000001.1, on the reverse strand, counting down.
GTTCATGAG